>DAOUZE010000018.1 GCA_030665765.1 Filomicrobium sp. | reverse complement strand
GTAGTTGCCTGCAGCAGCACGAGCTGGCCGAACGGCCGCATGGCTGAATTCATACCAATGGTAGAGCACGGCGTGCTTCCCCCTTGCACGTTAGCCCGAAATGGACGCTTCCCGTACTCACGAAACTATCGCATGGTGACGCCGTGTCGCAGCCCCAACTTTTTGTGCGTTGACGCCATTTCGCCCTAGAACAGCACCTTGCCCTGATTCGGGTTGATGAGGGAACCGTCTTGGCTTGTGGCGCCTCGGTTTGGGCGGAGCGGGTGTGCGCAGCTCGTTGCAGGTCTCGTTCCGCGCCTTTTTTAGAGTTTGATGAACTGCTCAGGACTTCCCGCTGCTTTTACTGGTGTGCATGCCAGCAGGAGAACGATTGCTTTGCTGACGACTTGTCCTGGTCTCTAGAGTAAGAAGTCTAGTCTCCGTATCCTGCGCAGCTATTTTTCGCAGCCCGATGTAACCCATAGTGGCTTCAGATAGAGTTCGGACAGTAAGACCATCCGAAGTAGGACCGTGCAAAAACTCGCTTCAACCGATTTTCCCCGGCTCAGCAGCAATGGCGCCCAAAATGTGCGATTGGCAACAATCGTACGTTTGCGATGGATCGCGGTCGCGGGACAGCTACTGACACTCGGTTTCGTCAAGTTCTGGTTGGGCTTTGACGTTCCACCAGCACCTTGCCTGGCACTGATCGCGTTGTCGGCCTGGTTGAACGTCTTTCTTGTTGTCCAGTTTCCGCCCCGCCATCGTGTGACGGATAATGTGGCAGCGGCGCTTCTCACCTACGACATGCTGCAGCTCGCCGCGCTGCTCTATTTCACGGGTGGTATCGGTAATCCGTTCGTCATGCTGATCATCGCTCCGTGCATTGTTTCGGCGGCGACGCTTCCGGTTGGCTATACCTTCGCCATCAGCGCTTTGACGCTGCTATGCGCTTACGTTCTCACGTTCGATTATTGGCCCCTGCCTTGGTTTCCCGGGATCCGCTTTGAACTCCCATTGATTTACAAGGTCGGCATCCTGACTTCGGTTGGGACCGGTCTGTTGTTCGTGGCTTTCTATGTGCGCCGGCTCGCCCACGAGGGACGCGAGATGTCGGCAGCGCTCGCGGCCACCGAGCTCATACTGGCCCGCGAACAGAAATTGCACGCCCTTGATGGTCTCGCAGCCGCCGCTGCCCACGAGCTCGGTACACCGCTATCGACCATTTATCTTGTCGCCAAGGAACTCGAACGCGATTTGGGCCCCTCACATTCACACGCTGAAGACTTGGCGCTGCTGCGAACTCAATCGGATCGGTGCCGTGAGATCTTGAGAAAACTGACCCGCAGGCCGGATGCGCAAGATCCAATGCATTCATCCGTATCGATCTCCGAGATCCTGAGCGATGCCGCAGCTCCTTATCGTGATTACGGTAAAGTTCTCATTTTTTCTGCGGCACCAACCGAGGGGGCCACGGGTGAGGCTACAACTGAACCCGTTGGCTCGCGCCAGCCCGGCCTTTTTTACGGTCTTGGCAACATCATCGAGAACGCGGTTGACTTTGCGAAGTACAACGTCGAACTCACCGCCCGCTGGGACGCTAGCAAGGTCGTCATCGAAGTCGCCGATGACGGTCCAGGATTTCCGATCGATCTCATGGATTCCCTTGGCGATCCGTATGTCACCACCCGCGGCGCCACTTCGGGCAAAGCCGCCAAGGAAGCCTCTGGCCTTGGGTTAGGATTCTTCATCGCCAAAACCCTTCTCGAGCGTTCCGGCGCCGTGATCGAACTGGAAAATCGTGTCGCCCCCGAGACGGGCGCCAGGGTCCGCATGACTTGGCCGCGCTCGGCATTCTCAGTCCCCGAAGGTTGGAGCCCGCATCAAGTCGCACAATCCCCCGCGGCGGCGGCTGAGTGAGCCCACAACCTTTATGCTGTTTTTGTTTATACTCATGAAGGACTTGGCCTGAACCGCCTAAAGACTATGCTGACAAGAGTCAGGAGGACGACCGCCGTGGAAAATAACAACGAAGATCTCTCGTTTCGCCAGGATGAACTGCCCGAGGACGCATCGTTGCTCATCATCGACGACGACAAGGCGTTCCTGCAGCGGCTTGGCAGGGCGATGGAGCAGCGTGGTTTCAAGGTGCGAATAGCCGATACCGTCGCCGATGCGACCGAGCTGATCCGCCAACAACCCCCTGCCTTCGCGGTTGTCGATATGCGCCTCGAAGACGGTAACGGCCTCGAGGTTATTGCCGAGCTGTCCAAGCTTCGTCCAAACGCGCGTGCCATAGTGTTGACCGGCTATGGTAATATCGCGACGGCCGTCACCGCTGTAAAACTTGGCGCCGTCGACTATCTCGCCAAGCCAGCAGATGCAGACGAAGTGACCGACGCTCTTCTCGCACCGGCGAACTCGAAAGCTGCTCCTCCCGAGAACCCGATGTCGGCCGACCGTGTTCGCTGGGAACATATCCAGCGCGTTTACGAGCTATGCAATCGCAACGTCTCGGAGACAGCACGCCGCCTGAACATGCACCGGCGCACACTGCAGCGCATCCTGGCAAAACGCGCTCCCAAGTAAGCTCAAGCGCCGGCGTTAATCCCGCCGGCGTCCCGAATCGCTGCATCCCTCGATCCGATAGCGATCCAAAAAGCAACTCCTCGATTCCTTCGTAGGGTCTTTGCCGTTTTCTCAACCTTCCACCGACACGCTGTGCTCGATCGTGCCAGCACTAGCGATTGCGGGTTGGAGAAGTGAGGATACTGCTCTTGTTGGGTTGCCCAGGATTGTTGAATTCCCAATACGCATCGTCGGAGTCAGCGTGCCTATTGCGTTTCGTCGACAACCGGCGTGGTGTGTTCACCGTGCTCTACGCTCTGTTGGCGATACCGATACTCGGGCTTCTCTTCGGCGGCATCGACTACAGCCGTGCCTTGTCCGCGCAAAGTCAATTCTAGAAAGCTGCGGAGGCCACCGCGAGGGCGGCGGCCAGCCGTCTTGACGAGCGCAGGTCACAGCCTGCGACCGCCTTCCAAACTAACCTTCCCCCGACCTCAAAGACCACCCCTACAACCTCGATGTCGCCGGTGGCGCCAAATCATTGAGCGTTGAAATTACCGCCTGCGTGCCAACGACACTCATTGCGTTGCTAGGCTTCAGCACGATCTATATCGCTGCCGGTTTCGTTGCCAGTCGGCCAGAGCCGACCCTCTTCGCGCGTCGCAAGGCGTACTCAAACTCACCTGACGCTGTACCCACCGACGGAGCCGGTGCCGGTACACGACCCAAGATCGAAGCGGCGAACCGCCATAGCGGCGGGCAGGCCGCAAGTTTTCTGATCCAGGTGAGATCGAAATAGCCCGCCGTCAGATGCGGAAGGTTTTGCGAGCGATGGGCCAAACAGTTCAGCTCCCACGATCGCGCGACGTACCCGATGCAGCGAGTTGGAGCGCATGCACCGCCAGATCAATCGCGAATTTGGCCGTTTGCGCCTCTAACGCACCAGGAACAGGGGACACTCTAGCGCTGCCGCCAGCGGCCGTAAGTCTCCGTTTGGAACCGTCAGTCCGCCATACTGCGCAATGACGAAACCCGCGCTGGTCCTACGGATCGCCTCGGCGGTGCTCGCCGGTTCTCCATGGGCGGCCTGAGCGACTAGAATCTCGGCTGAATAGCCTTGCGACAACAGCAGCCTGGCCTGGCCTTCGAGCCAATGAAGTTCCTCGGGACTGTCCCCGACAAGCAAGGCGATGATGCCATCTTGGCGCGGTCCCTTACCCGCCAGGCGTTCGGCAGTGCGTATCATGCTCAACATGCGCTCTGGATCCTCGACCGCAACAACCACTGGGCCTGAGGTTCGCCGCGAGCGCGGCCCGACCGTGCAAAGCCCCGTGGCGTCGCGAACAGAACCGAGTATTTCTCCGAGCACCCGTCCGTCACGTGGGCCGAAAGCCTCGCCCAATACGATCACATTCCACGGCCCAGCTTCGGCACAGACGCGCGCCAGCGCGCTGATTGGATCGTCTCGGACGCTTCTCGCCCACATCCGCGTCTCGGACCGCTTCGACATCGCCTCCAAGCGTTGCCGGACCGCCTGGAATGCGAGGCGAAATTCTCGTTCGAGATCCTGGCTCGATAGCGTTCGTGAGACGCGACCGGTCAGTGAAATCTCCTTGGCGAAAGGGTATGCCGTCAGGTCGATGAGCTGCCGGTCCTCAACGAATAGCCCTTCGATCTCCGAGTCGAAGGCCTTGGCGATCCGAATCGCGGCCTCGAATGCCGCATTGGCGGCCGAGGCACCACAGCTGAGCCGCAACACAACACGTCCGCGAGCCTCTTCGGCTGATGCCACATGACCGATCATGACATCGCGTCTCCCGTCCCAGCCTGGCTGGCGCCTCCTCCCGAGGAACTGGCGCGTTCGGCGAAGAGCCTTAGCTTTTCTTCTATTCGGGCGAAGACGGTACCTTCTGGAAACGCACCATCTGCCCCACGCTCGCCAGCCGGCATGCCAGTTAGGATCTCAATCCCCTCGGCAATTTTCGAGACCGCAAAAACGCTGAACTTGCCAGCCTTTACAGCATCAACGACATCCTCGCGCAGCATCAGGTGCTGCACGTTGGCTTTTGGTATGATTACGCCCTGCGCGCCCGTCAGACTGCGCGCCGAGCAGACGTCGAAGAAGCCCTCGACCTTTTCGTTGACGCCGCCGATCGCCTGCACTTCGCCGAGCTGGTTGACAGAACCAGTCACCGCTATGCCCTGTCTGATTGGCGCATCGGCAAGCGCCGACAACAGCGCATAAAGCTCTGTCGAAGACGCGCTGTCACCATCGACACCACCGTAGGATTGCTCGAAAACCAGCGATGCCGAGAGCGCTAGGAGGCGGTCCTGTGCAAACATTCCGGCCAGATATCCCCACAGGATCATCACGCCCTTGGAGTGTAGCGGGCCACCAAGCTTAACTTCACGTTCGATATCCACCACCCGGCCTGGTCCAAAGCGCACGCGGGCGGTGATACGGGTGGGGCGGCCAAACGAGAATTCGCCAAGCTGCAACACGGATAGCCCGTTGATCTGGCCAATTGCTTCGCCCTCGGTATCTACCAATACGATGCCGCGCTCGAAGGTCTCCTGGTCGCGGTCGCGCAGTCGGTCGGCACGCTGGACGTGTTCGTTGATCGCGCGGTGCACATCTTCCCGCGTTGTTACTTTACGCCCGGCGTCGGTCGCCCAATAATCCGCCTCCCGAACGATGTCACCGATCCTCGAGACTTCAATGGAAAGCTTGTCGCGGTCTCCAGCCATGCGGCTGCCTTCGTCGATGATCCGGGCGATAGCGCTTTTGTCGAGTGGCTTCAGCGCATGTTCGCCGGCTATCGCGGCGACCAGCCGCGCGTAGGCCACGGTGTTGTCTTTCGTCCGTGCTATGGTGTCATCGAAGTCGGCTTGCACTTTGAAAAGCTGCTGGAATTCCGGGTCGCTCTGAGACAGCAGGTAGTAGAGCTCCCGGTCACCGAATAAGACAACCTTGACGTCGAGCGGGATCGGTTGCGGGTCGAGCGACTGCGTTGTCACAATCCCGAGACTCTCGGCAGGTTGCTCGATGCGGATCGAGCGCGTGCTCAAAGCCCTCTTTAAGGCCTCCCACGCAAACGGCGACAACAGCAACTTGCGCGCGTCGATCAGCAGATAGCCGCCGTTCGCGCGATGCAACGCGCCAGGCTTTATGAGCAGAAAATCCGTAACCAGCGCCCCCATGTGCGCTAGATGCTCCGCCCGGCCAATCAAGTTGCCGTGGGTCGGATTTGTCGCTTTTACCACAGGCGCGCCGCGATTGTCCGTCTCCTGTCCGATGATCGTGTTGATCATATACCGGCGGAAACGCGGATCACGCGAGGAGTCCAGCGGTTGCGGCACGAAATCACTCCTCTCACCCGTCTCCTCGCTGATGAATAGATGGGCGTTGGCAATGAGATCGGTCTCCACCGCGCGCAGGAATCCCTGCACACCTTCATCTTTCCCGAAATCCGCCAGCACATCGGCCAAAGCTGCTTTGACAGCATTCGCGGAGACTTCCTCGTTCAGCGTCCCCAGGTTTTGACGGCGCTCTTTGTCGGCGCGCGGGAAGCTTTGGAGGAGTTCCGTCAGTTCCTGTTGCAACGCTTCGATATTCTCTTTCACTTTTGATTGCATGCTGGGCGGCATGGCGGCGAACGCTTCCGGTTTCACAACCTTGCCTTCGAGCATCGGAGCGAACGTGAAGCCCAATGGCGTGCGCAGGAATGCGATACCCCTCTGCTCGGCTTTTTGGCCAAGGGCCTGCAGCTGTTCTTCGGGCTGCCCACCGTATTCCGCGTCGATTGCCCGGGCCCGGGCTTGATAATCCTCGGACTCAAAGGCCGTCGGGAGCGTCGCTCGAAGTTCATCGATCACCGCAACCATGGCCTTTTCCAGCGGCCTCGCTTGGCCGGGCGGTAGGCAAAGAGCATTAGGCGAGTTGGAGTGCTGGAAATTATTGACGTAAACCCAATCATTGGGGTTTGCGGCTTCCGCGGCAAGTGCCGTCAAGGTTGCGTGTACGGCTGCGCTCTTGCCCGAGGCATCAGGACCGAGGACGAAGATATTGTAGTCGTAAGACCGCATTCCGGCGCCGAAATGCAGCGCCCGCAACGCACGCTCTTGGCCGATCAGCCCGTGCATGGGTTCAAGGTCGTCTGTGGTCTTGAGCTTCAGCGTGTCGGCATCGACCGTTCGACGCAGGTCATCGGCCGCCAGTGCTGCCGTCGACTGCAACGGCGGATCGTCTTCGGTACGCTTTTCTTGGTCGTGATCCGATGCGGTTTCCCGGGTTTCGGACTTACCGTCTTTTCTGCTCTTTTTTCCCAGCCCGAAAATCATGCTCCGCCCATTCAATACTGTACTCGCGCCTCAACGCGGCTTGACGGCTCGGAGCCTGTCAACCACGCTTTCAGCTGCAGTTCCTACCTGTGCTGCAGTCTACAAAGCTTATCAGGCTTCCGGCCACGATCGTCTGCTTACCTCTGTCTCACCCTGTTTTGGGCGCTACCATGACACTTTCATCCAACAATCCACTCGCTCCGCCCGGACAGCCGCCAGTGGACGGGCGTCAATCCGAGAGGGCCAACGATATCCGCCGCGGCGTCGGACGGCTGCTGCGCGCCCACGGATTGGTTGGCCTGCAGGAGGTGACGTTGCCCAATGGGCGTCGCGCGGACGTTATGGGGCTGTCGGATAAAGGCATCATTTGGATCATAGAAATCAAGTCAGGTCCGGCAGATTTTCGCGCCGATGCGAAGTGGCCAGACTATCAAGAGTTTTGCGACCATTTTTTCTTTGCGGTCGCATCTGATTTTCCAATCGACCTGTTGCCAAAAGATACAGGCCTTCTGCTTGCCGACCGCTTTGGCGGAGAGATTGAACGGCCTGCTCCTGCGAGCCCGGTTCCTCCGGCCCGCCGTCGTTCACTTATGCTCCGCTTCGCGCGATTGGCGGCCGATCGCCTTGCATTTCTC
Source organism: Filomicrobium sp. (assembly GCA_030665765.1). Taxonomy (GTDB): domain Bacteria; phylum Pseudomonadota; class Alphaproteobacteria; order Rhizobiales; family Hyphomicrobiaceae; genus Filomicrobium. The sequence continues at coordinate 17,155 of DAOUZE010000018.1, read as the reverse complement.
CAAGATCCCGACCTGTCAGCGCGAGCCGATGCCTTCAAGAGCCAGATTTAGGCTTCGTCTTCGGGGGGCGTGTAGAAGAATTCCGGCCCGGAGCCGATTACCTGGTCGTCCGCATCGCCGATGGCGTCTTCGTCCTTGCCGGCGTATTCGAATCCCTTGAGGACGTGACGGATAGCCTCCAGCCGCGCCCGCCGTTTGTCATTGGAGCGGACAACCGTCCACGGGCATTCGGTTGTGTGTGTGAATCGGAACAGGTCGTGTTTGGCCTCGGTATAAGCGTCCCACTTGTCGATGGCGGCCAGGTCCGTACCGGTTAGTTTCCAGCGCTTGAGCGGGTCGTGCTGGCGTTCGTGCAAGCGCTTCAGCTGCATCTCGCGGCCGATAGTCAAGAAGATTTTGAACAAGTGAATGCCATCCCGCGTCAGAAGCGCCTCGAACTGCGGTGCCTCTCTCAGGAAGTCCGCCAGCTGTTCATCATCGCAAAAGCCCATAACTCGTTCAACACCGGCCCTGTTGTACCAGGAGCGGTCGAACAGCACCATGTTGCCGCTGGTTGGCATGTGCGCTACGTAGCGCTGAAAATACCATTGGCCGCGTTCGGCGTCGGTCGGCTTTGACAGTGCGACGGCGCGCGCATGGCGAGGGTTGAGGTGTTGCATGAAGCGCTGGATGCATCCACCTTTTCCAGCGCTGTCGCGGCCCTCGAACAGGACGACGATACGCTGCTTTGACTGTCGAATGTGCGATTGCAATTTCAAGAGTTCGATTTGAAGCTGTCGCAGTTGCGTCTCGTAAGTGCTTCGTTTTAGGCGCTTGTCATACGGGTAGCCGCCCGACCATAGTGCGTGATCCTCAATTCCGGCCGGCAGTTCCCGAACCGTCACGTCGAAATCAGAGAAATTGAAAGGCTTCGAACTTTCCTTTTCACCCCGGCCATGGCGAGATTTTTTGCCTCCTGACATTTACTTTTAGGTCCTTTTCCAGGTCAGCGGTCATTTGTCATATTCGGCTGCGACAGTCTCAACTCCGTCAACACTGGATGCAAGTGGTCTCACGCGAAAACCTCGAGTGCTGCCGATTATTGCCCCCCTGAAGAGTTAGTCTCTGCGCCTTCTTGCACGCCGGCCGGCCTCGTCCCGCGACGTGATTGAACGGGATTGGACGGTAGAAAAAAAACAGCGAGTAAAAAGGCTGCTTTCGGCAAAGGCCTCCTGGTCCGGATTCCAGGAAGCGATCGTCGAAGATAGGAGGGTATTCTTGATGGTCCTGCACAGGATACCTTGAAGTTTTCCGATGCATAATTGAACAGTCTCCGATATTATTGGCGCTGGCGGTTTTAATGCTGATGATTACGCCGTGCTCACCTCAAGACAGCTTGGAGTTGTTGCTTGCCATGGCCTCATTGACGCCGGGCGCGCCGTATCCACCAATCACACCGGTAGCGGCGGACCACGAGGAGACAGAGACGTCTCACGTGACCGGATCCCGAGCCACTGACGAGAGCTGGCGCGCGATCATCGACGCGCTACCCGATGCGGCTCTGACCCTCGGCGTGGACGGCGTAATCTCCCATCAAAACAAACTCCTCACCGGCCTGTTCCCCGACATGAAGGTCGGCAATGCGATGGGGCAGCTGCTGAGAAATCCGGATTTGCAAACGGCCGTCAAGATGGCACGCACGTCATCGAAGCCGCTGGTCGTGCATCTCAACGAAAGGGTGCCCGTTGCGCGCAGTATCGAGGCGACAGTCATAAGGCTTGAGCTGGGTTCGGATACGGCCAGGCTATTGGTCACTTTTCGCGATCTTACCGAGCGCGAAAAACTAGAAAAGATGCGCGCTGATTTTGTCGCTAACGCCAGTCACGAATTGCGCACGCCGCTCGCGTCTCTCAAAGGTTACATTGAAACGCTGCAAGGCTCGGCCCGCGATGATGAGACGGCCCGCAATCGGTTTCTTGGCATCATGTGGACCCAGTCCCTTCGCATGTCCCGCCTTGTCGATGATTTGCTGTCCCTGAGCAGGGTTGAGATGCGCGCCCATTTGCCTCCGAAAGGTAAGGCGGATCTCAACGAGGTGGCTGCCTATGTCGTGCAGGCCCTCGAGCCATTGGCCACGTCGCAGAATACTCAGCTCGTTTTGAACGAGCTCGATGCGGCCGCCTGCATCCGGGCCGATCGCGAAGAGATTGTTCAAGCGCTTCAAAACCTCGTCCATAACGCTTTGAAGTATGGCCGGGAGAATGGCCGCGTCGACATCACCGTATCCCGGCAACGAAGTGAAGATGGGACGCGAGAAACTCTCTCGGTGGCTGTCAAGGATGACGGGCTCGGCATTTCCTCCCATCATTTACCCCGTCTGGTCGAGCGGTTTTACCGCGTCAATCCAGCTTCCAGTCGGGAGAAAGGTGGCACCGGGTTGGGGCTCGCCATCGTCAAACACATCATGCTTCGGCATCGCGGGGACCTGGTGATCTCCTCCAAAGTCGGTGAAGGGTCATCGTTCAGTTTGGCGTTCGAAGAACTGCTTCCAAGCCCTGCCGAGTAATGCCCTTGTTCTTCAGGGCGTTAGGTTGTCACAAAGGTGCGCACAAACTGTCAAATACCGGTTAGACAAATAGTCTACATCTCAAGTTGCCGGCGCGGGGAGCTCCGGCCGGATGTTGGTATTCCGCTGACATTTTGAATGCGCTCCTAGAGCAATCCAGGGAGATTACGCGTGAATAATCAGTTCATCGCCATCGTGGCAGCAGCTGCTGCTGCGGGCTCGTTTGCAGTTACGACTGCTGCTTCGGCTCGCGAAATCAAGATCGTCGGTTCTTCGACGGTGTTTCCTTACACGCAGGCTGTTGCTGAGGAGTTCGCTCGCGCTGGCGGCAAGGCTCCAACTGTCGAATCGACCGGTACCGGCGGCGGCATGAAGATTTTTTGCTCTGGCATTGGCGAAGCCCACCCAGACATCACCGGTGCTTCGCGCGCCATGAAGCCCTCGGAAAAGAAACTTTGCGATAAGAACGGTGTCACCGACGTGACCGAAGTTCTGCTTGGCTATGACGGCCTGTCGGTCGCCAACTCGCGCAAGGGCAAGAAGTTCTCTGTCACCAAGCCGCAGATGTATCAGGCCTTGGCTGCGAAGGTTCCTGTTGACGGTAAGCTCGTCGACAACCCGTACAAGAAATGGTCGGACATCGATAAGTCGCTTCCCGACCAGGTGATCACGGCTTACGGCCCGCCGCCAACCTCCGGCACGCGCGACGCGTTTGTCGAGCTGGTTTTCCACCATGTCTGCAAGAGGGGTAAGCTACCTTTCTGGGCCGATGCCGCCAAGAAAGCTGGTGACAAGAATGCCTTCAAGAAGATGTTTAAGGCCGATTGCACCGCCATGCGGACTGACGGCCCGTTCATCGAAGCCGGCGAAAACGACAACCTGATCGTTCAGCGTCTCAACGCTGACCCGAAAGCTGTTGGCATCTTCGGTTACTCGTTCCTGTTCGAAAACCAGGACAAGCTGCAAGCCCTCCAGATCGGTGGCGTCGAGCCGTCGATGGAAACCATCGCTTCAGGCAAATACGGCATCTCTCGCCCGCTGTTCATCTACATTAAGAACGCTCACCGCAAGGTCATCGATGGCATGCCTGCCTTCATCGAGGAGTATGTGTCAGATACGGCAATGGGTGACGCTGGTTACCTGTCGGAGCGCGGCCTCGTTGTTCTTCCTGCCGAGGATTTGAAGGCAGTTCAGGAAGCTGCTCTTAAAGCCAAGAGACTTGTCACGAACTAATAATGGCGGTCTCAACGAACAAGGCTCGTATCGATCCAGAATCGTTTTATTGAGACTTCAACGATAACAGGTGGTGGCTTCTCTCTGCTGGGAAGCCGCCACCCTACTGATTGAAGAAGATACGCGTCCTCGTCGTCCTGCAATTGCCGATCAAAAGGCTGACGAAATGCTGACTTATCTGCTGCTGGCCTTGCTCGCTGTTACCATCGCAGCGTATTTTGCTGGCTTCACCAAGGCACGGTCGTTCGCCACGGCTCCCGGTTGCAGTCCGCAGCATTCATTGTCTGGCTACCATGGCGCGTTTGTCGCGGCCTGGGCTGGAATTCCATCGTTTCTTCTGGTTCTGCTGTGGTTGCTGTTCCAAGGACCGGTCATCGACTCGCTCTTGGTCTCCAGCCTGCCCCCTGATCGTGTCGAAGGCCTAGACATCGGACAGCTCAACCTATTGGTGAGCGAGATCAAGTCGGTTGCGAAAGGTAACGTTTTTAGTGAGCCGGATGCCGTCGTCCTTGCCGGTGCCGAGCGTTACAATTCCTGGAGCACCATCGCCATCTGGGCCATGGTTGCATCCGTGCTCAGCTTGTCGGTCGCCGCGCTTTTCATTGCCCGCTCCAAGCTCGCACCGCGCTTTCGGGCACGCAATCAGGTTGAGTGGATCACGTCGGTACTGATGATCGTTTGCTCTCTCATTGCGATCCTGACGACCATCGGTATCGTTGCGTCTCTACTCTACGAGACGCTTCGCTTCTTCTCCATGGTATCTCCATTCCAGTTCTTCTTCGGACTGAACTGGGAACCGCAGATCGCCATGCGCGAGGATCAGGTGACGTCGGGTGGCGCATTCGGTGCAATCCCGGTCTACGTCGGTACAATGCTGATCGCCTTTATTGCCATGTTGGTGGCCACCCCGATCGGGCTCTTCTCAGCCGTTTATCTGACGGAGTATGCCTCAAGTGGCATGCGTGCGGTGGTGAAGCCGTTGTTGGAAATTCTCGCCGGCATCCCGACGGTCGTCTATGGCTTCTTCGCTGTGTTGACGGTTGCGCCCGCAATGCGCGAGTTCGGCGAGTTTTTGGGCTTCGCGATCGCACCAAACAGCGCCCTCGCCGCAGGTGCGGTCATGGGCATCATGCTGATCCCGTTCATCTCGTCTCTTTCCGATGACGCGCTGGCCGCGGTACCGCAGTCTCTGCGCGATGGCTCCTATGGGCTTGGCGCCACAAAGGGAGAGACCATTAGCAAGGTGCTGCTTCCAGCGGCGCTGCCAGGGATCATGGGCGGCATCCTGCTCGCCGTCAGCCGCGCCATCGGAGAAACCATGATCGTGGTGATGGCCGCCGGTATTATCGCCGCCCTGACTCTCAACCCGTTCGAGCCCGTAACAACAGTGACCGTGCAGATCGTCACTTTGTTGATCGGCGATACGGAATTCGACAACCCCAAAACGCTCGCGGCATTCGCACTTGGTCTGGTGCTGTTCTTGGTCACGCTCTGCCTCAACGTGATCGCTCTGAGCATCGTTCGCAAGTATCGGGAACAATATGACTGATATCTCGCAAACACAGCCGACGGCCACGCACGATTGGACATCCGCCACCGCCCGCCGCCGCGTCAGGCGCCGCTACGCAGCTGATCGCCGCCTTCAGCTATATGGCATTGCCGCGATCGGCACGGCCGTGGCCCTGCTCGGGGTTATGTTCACAACGTTGATCTACGCCGGCTACGCTGCGTTCACGACAACCAAGGTCGAACTCGGGGTCTTCCTCGATCCCGAAAAAATCGACAAGGACAACATTCGCTCCGCGAACTTCCGTAAGATTGTCCGCGATGCGTTCCTGTCGCATTTTCCGGACGTCCAAGGCCGTACGGACAAACGTAATCTGTCCAAGATTCTGAGCTCTGGCGCCGTCTATATTGTCCGCGATTATGTGGTCCGTAATCCCGACAAGATCGGCGAATTGGTTACAATCTCGGTTCCGGTCTCCGATCCATTCGACCAGCTCTACAAGCGTATCATACCACGCGAGATTCAAGCCTTGTCGAGCGACCGCATTCTTCTCTATAGGCAGCTCGAGCATCGTGACGTTCTCAGCGTCCAGCGCGGCGTTGGCGTTGTGAAGACAACCCTGTTCGTCGATCCAGCCCAAGTGCCCAAGGAGGGCGGAGTTGAAGCTGCTGACTACCAACGCATGATCAATGAAGCCTTTCGCAGCTTCTTTCTAAGCGAGCCGAGCCTGTCCTATCGAGAAATTCTCTCGCCAAGCGCGGCTGAGGCACTGAAGAATAAGGTGGTCGCTAACCCGGAATTGGTCGGCAAGACTATCGAGGTCAATCTGCCGCTATCGGCGAACTACGACAATCTGCTTCAGAAGGGCGAAGCCAAGATTCGCAACCCGAGATTTAGGTCGGACAAGGAATTCGCCTGGTTCGACTCTCTTATCCAGCGTGGGCTGATCAGTACGCCATTCACTTGGGAGCTGTTCTTCAACGCCGATAGCCGTTTTCCGGAGCTGGCGGGTTTGGCTGGCGCTCTGTCAGGCTCTTTCCTGGCGTTGCTAGTGTGCTTCTTGCTGAGTTTCCCGATTGGCATCGCCACAGCAACCTATCTTGAAGAGTTCGCGCCAAAGAACCGCATAACGGATTTCATCGAGGTGAACATCAACAACCTCGCGGCGGTCCCTTCGGTGGTGTTCGGCCTTCTCGGCCTGGCGCTCTTCTTGAACACGTTCGGTATGCCGCGTTCGGCGCCCCTCGTCGGCGGCATGGTGCTTGCCTTGATGACGCTGCCGACGATCATCGTCGCGACGCGGGCAGCTCTGAAGTCGGTCCCACCGTCGATCCGGGAAGCCGCCCTGGGCGTCGGGGCATCCAAGCACCAGGTGATGCTGCACCATGTGCTTCCGCTGGCGATGCCCGGCATCTTGACCGGTACCATTATCGGCCTTGCCCAGGCTCTCGGAGAAACCGCACCTCTGTTGCTCATCGGTATGAACGCGTTCATACCCAGTGTTGAGAACATTGGCCTTACTCAGCCTGCGATGGCCCTGCCCACTCAGATTTTCTCGTGGGCTGACAGCCCTGAGCGCGGCTTCGTGAGTCGGACTTCGGCCGCCATAATCGTGTTGCTCGGCTTCCTCGTCTTGATGAATCTTCTCGCGGTGTACCTGCGCCGTCGCTTTGAGAAAAAATGGTAAAGGGATCGCTCACCATGGATCAGCAAGTAGTGTCACCAGAGACAACCACGATACGATCAGTGGTGGAAAACCCAAAGATCACATCGAAGGACGTCTGTGTTTTCTATGGCGACAAGCAGGCGCTCTTCGACGTCAACATCGACATCCCGCGCTTTGCGGTGACGTCGCTCATCGGCCCGTCGGGGTGCGGTAAGTCAACCTACCTGCGCTGTATCAACCGCATGAACGACACGATCCCGATCGCCCGTGTAACTGGCGAAATCAAGATCGACAATCAGGATATCCACGACCCTGATCTCGACGTTGTCGAACTGCGCGCACGTGTCGGTATGGTCTTCCAGAAGCCGAATCCATTTCCGAAATCGATCTTTGAGAACGTCGCCTACGGCCCTCGCATCCACGGCTTGGTCAAGGGCAAGACGGATCTTGAAGAACTGGTCGCTACCAGTCTCGAGCGCGCCGGCCTCTGGGGCGAGGTCAAGGACCGCATCCATGAACCGGGCACCGGCCTGTCGGGCGGTCAGCAGCAGCGGCTGTGCATTGCTCGCGCCATTGCCACCAAGCCTGACATTATTTTGATGGATGAGCCTTGCTCGGCCCTCGATCCGATCGCCACGGCGAAGGTCGAAGAGCTGATGATGGAGCTATGCGAGAACTATACCATTGTGATCGTGACCCACTCGATGGCCCAGGCTCAACGCGTTTCGCAAACGACCGCTTTCTTCCATATCGGCTATATGGTCGAATACGGCGACACGAAACAGATCTTTGAAGATCCGCAGGACAAACGAACCCAAGACTATATCTTCGGTCGCTTCGGCTGATGGGTATCGGGCTCCTGCAGGGAGCAGATTCAGACCAAATGCAACATCGGACCTACAGCGAGGAACTTGCACTCCTCGATAATAACATCGCCCAAATGGGCGGCATGGCCGAACATGTACTGGGCTTGGCGTTCGATGCCTTGGAACAGCGCGATCCGCTGCTGGCCGGCCGCGTCGTAGAGCTCGACCGCCGCATCGACCGCCTGGAACGCGACATCGAAGTGCAGGTCGTGGCCATGATTTCCCAGCGTCAGCCGAAAGAAGAGGCGTTACGGCACGTCATTGCCGCGATGCGGATTGCCGCCGATCTGGAACGTATTGGCGACCTTGGCAAGAATATCGCCAAGCGCGCCCTGGCGATCGCCCACGAGCCGCACCCAAAACCACTGATGACAGGTCTGCGCCACATCGTGGAGTTGGCTCTGAGACAGCTCAAGGATGTGCTAGATGCCTATGCCGCGCGTGACGCTACCCGCGCCATGTCTGTATGGCATGCGGACAGGCAACTCGACGATCTCTACAACTCCCTGTTTCGCGAGCTGCTCACCTACATGATGGAAGACCCGCGCAACATCGGATTGTCCACACATCTGCTTTTCGGCGCCAAGAACATCGAGCGCGTTGGCGACCACACCACCAACATCGCCGAGACGATCCACTATCTTGTGACCGGCAAGAATCTAACGGACGACCGTCCTAAAGGCGATCAGACCAGCACTACGCTGATCAAGAGTGACCTCGACCGGGAAGAGGACAGCTGAGCTAGGCGGAAGTGATGGGACAACAGCAGATGACGGCAAAACTCCTCATTGTGGAAGATGAGCAGGCGCTCAGTGAGTTGTTACGGTACAACTTTGAGGCTGAGGGATTCCGCGTCACCCATTGCGAGTCGGGTGAAGAGGCGGAGATCATTGTCGCCGAAGAAACCCCGGATATCATTGTTCTTGATTGGATGCTGCCCTCGGTCTCAGGCATCGAGCTGTGCCGGCGCATGCGCTCTAGACCGGAGACGCGCAACATCCCCATCATCATGCTGACAGCACGAGGCGAGGAATCCGATCGCATCCGCGGCTTGAACACAGGCGCCGACGACTATGTCGTGAAGCCGTTCTCGGTTCCCGAACTGATGGCGCGTGTTAAAGCGATCCTGCGTCGCTCGGCGCCTGATCGCGTGGCGGAGGTTTTGAACGTCGCCGATATCGAGCTTGATCGCTCCGCCCACAAGGTTACCCGCGGCCCGCGTGAAGTTCACCTCGGACCGACCGAGTTTCGTCTTTTGGAATACCTCATGGAAAGTCCGGGCCGGGTGCTATCGCGCTCACAGCTCCTCGACGGTGTCTGGGGGCGCGATGCCTTCGTCGATGAGCGCACGGTTGATGTGCACATTGGCCGCCTGCGAAAGGCCTTGATCCGCGGCAAGGAACGCGATCCCATCCGGACCGTGCGCGGAGCCGGTTATGTTTTTGGCGAGCGCGCGCCTAAATAACTCTTTGTAATTTATCACAATAAGCCGCGCTTCACGGCCGGATTCGTCGCAATGAGGTCGTGCCCACGCCACATTGGGCGGTTAACCGCCCTGTTCTCATTACGTGTGGTGGCGAAGTACGGCGCATGATCGCAATTGCAAAAGGCTTGATGCGTCTAGTCGAGATGGTCGTCTCCATCCCGGTTCAGATTGCGCGGTTTTTCACCGAGTGGATTGCTTTCAATCCGCGTCTCGGTGCGCTGCGATATGTCGTCCTGCTCGCCTTCGCGTATCTGGCATTCGCCCTTCTTCTCGTCTACGTCATCGCTCCGATTCGCGGGTTTACGGGGCAGCTCTATCTCTCCGACAAGCTCAAATATGATGCTGAACGGTGGCTTGGCACGGCAATCTATGACAAGCGCGGCGACTTCGTCGGCACATTCGACCCACGCCTTGATAGCCAGCAGGACGTCAACTGGACCGGCGAGTCGATCGACCTTGGGGATTACATCTCCAATCCAGACCACAAGTCGATCCCCGTCCGCAGTGTCCCCGAACACTATTGGCAGTGCCTGACCTATCACGAGGACCGCCATATAGGCACGATCTACAACCCGTTCGGCATCGACCTTTTTGGTGTTTTGAAGATCCCTTACTCCACAGTGAGCCGTTCAATAGCGCTTGGTCGCCCGGCGCTTGGAGTTGGCGGATCAACGCTTCCCATGCAGATCGCCAGGGTCATCTATAAAACTCCGCCACGCGCCGGCGAAAGTCCGATCGCCAAGCTCAGACGCAAGATCGGCGAATGGTGGCTGGCGCCCGTGATCTATTTCGAATTGACCCAGGATGGTGATCAAACCCGGCTCAAGCAATGGGCGGCCAATCACCTGTGGTTGGCGCAGCGCACCGGAGGCACATCGCTGCACGGCGTTGAGCTGGCCAGCCGCATCGTCTTTGGCAAGGAGGTAAAGGATCTGACGGTGGCCGAGCAGTTCGTGCTGGCCTCCGCCGTAAACAAGCCGATCATCCTCCTACGCGGCAGTGAGAGACTGAACCAAGTCCGGCTCGATCGTTGGCGCTACATCACCGAAGTGCGCGCTAGAAAGTGCGCGGAGAGGCTTGTCGAGGACGAACAAAAGCAAAAAGAAGTGGTGTTCGAACTGATCGGCCTGGCCGGCGGTCCGCCCGATCCCCGCGTTCAACCCGGTCTCGATAATGCCCTGGAGAAGCTGTCGCCTCGCCTTGCCGCCCGTGCCCGCGCCAATCCGGTCATTCGCGCCAATGCGTTGATGCCGGCGGCGCGCTATGGACTGCGCGAAGAAATGAAACAGGTCTACGGCTTTGATTGGCGTAGCCACGTCCGCGGAGTTTCAACTAGCCTTGATGCTGCAGAGAACTTGGTCTTTGCGCAACGAATGACAGGCGCTCTGAAGAAGCTGAACAGCAAGCTCGAAACCCGTATCGATCCCCGCTTCACTCTCGATCCCGCGCGCACCGTTCAGGGCGTGGAGTTACCACATGTGGCCGTCGTAGCAGCCGACGCGGATGGCCGCATTGTTCGCTATTTCGAGAACACCCAAACAGCGAGCTATTTTGGCTCACCAGTGGCCCGCGATACCAAAACGGGTTTTTACGAACGCCCACGCGAACCGCGCATGATCGCCTCGATCGGCAAGATGATTGCCGCCGTCGCAATCGCCAACGAAGGTAAAGATAACGCCAATTCGCTCTACCTCGACACAACAGCACCGCCGCGAGGGTTGGAAACCTGCCGTCGCAAGGGCAATCTCCGTCGCGGCCGCAAGGCGGTCGTTGCCTTTGCTTGTTCTCTCAACGTCCCGATCGCGAACCGCACGGCCCGTCTCGGACAGCAGCGAATAAAAACGTTAATAGATCGCTTCGGTTTCAACATGCCCCCGGCGGGCGCCGACGGTGAAGGCACGCCGCCCTCGACGGCCGCAGTCCTCGGGCTAATCTCGGGTTCGCCGCGCCGTGTGCATCAGATGTCTTCTGTCGTTCTCAACGCGCTGATCGGACGTGACCGTTTCAAGGTGCGCCCGCCAACTCTCATCAAATCCTATGACTTTACCCACCTGGAGGAGACGAAGGGCCAGTCTGTCGATCAGCTAGCGAGTTCGATAACTCCCAGACAGGTGATCCGCCCGCGCGGCCGCCCGCTCATCAAGAGCCTGCTGCAAGCACCGTTGTGCTACCGCTCCAATAAGACATCGTACGGCACATTGAAGAGCCTCGCCAAATGGTGCGCTGACCGCCGCTCCAACTTGCGCCTTCACTTCGCCAAGACCGGCACACAAGTGACTCTCGATCCCGACGCCACCGTCGATACCTGGGCCTCTGGCGGAATTCAGTTTGCCAACGGCGCCGCCTATTCCTACGTCGTCGTCGTTGGAACCGGATCGGCATCAACGCCCTGGGCCCGCTCTGTCCATGCATCTCAGGCAGCCGCGCCGTTGCTGGCTGAACTGCTGCCGGAGCTTGCCGCCCACGCCAAGGCCAATCCGCGCTCCGACCTGCTGCCGCGTCGGCCGCGAAAAACCAGCTCGCCTCCGCAACGCCGCGGTAACAGATCATCGGGTTGGCGGCCCATGTCGCAAGAAGAGCGGGAACGCGCCTTGGGGTTGAATTAGCCCAACACAAGCTTGCGCGGTGTTAGGGAAAAAACTCCAACTCTCGCCAGCTCCGTGTTGGCCAATCAAGACCCACCTTAGACCTCTGTTTGGTGTCGTCCAAAACGGATGGCCGTTCATCTCCTGTTATGGAGATCGGCGTCATAGCGTCACAATCGCGCCGTGCTCAAGCCCAAAACAAACACTACTCAGATAATTGGAGTAGGCGGCTCGTGGCGGAATTTTGAGTAATGCGGGTATCCCGGCTCCGGACGCGAACGAGGCAACAACATCACGCACCGGGGTGAGGCTCAAAGGCTATCGTCCAACTGGGGAACTTCAGCACGCCGTGTTGATGTAAGAACTGGCGGTTCCACCCTACGCAACACAAGCTCGCCGGCCGCGTGACGAGAATGGATGGTCGAGCCGATGTCTTTGAATGAAGGTACGTCGATGCGCGGGCCGAGTTTGACACTCGGAGGCACCGGCTCTGCGAAATTCGGCAGCGGCGATTGGATCGAGCCTGAAAAGGCCCCCCGCGACTGGAAAAAACTGTTCCTGGTGTTCGGGCTCGGCGCGTTGTCCTGGGTTGCCACTTACGTCGGCATGCTTGAGCTCATTGAATCGAACATGGGTGACTTGCCGATCGTCCAGAAAGTCATCATCGGCTTTGCCGTCGCGATGCTGATGACCATGATTATCTGGCTTCTCGATCAGATCTTCAGCCCTGCCTATTTCACCACAAAAGTCGTCTACGTCTTCGGTTACCTATTTTTGACGGTCATTTCGGTCGGCTTTGGGTTTGGCTTCTATTGGAAGGTTCTGGAAAGCCGCGGCGAGGCGACACGCTCCGCCGAGTCGGCGATCTCGCAGGTGCAAACGGCGCTGCACGCCGGTTCCACACGTCTGGAGCAGCTGTCCGAAACGCTTCAGCAACTCACCGCTGTTTCGACGGCCAAGGCCATCGAAGAGCGCGAGAGAGGAACCACCTGCCCGAATTCCAGCCCCGGTGACGGCCCCCGCCGCAAGCTTCGCGACGCGGACGCGCAGAAGTTCGCCTTCTCCGGGGAGTTCGTGAAAGGTCGGGTTGGAACTATTCGAACGGAGATGGTCGGTCTAGATGCCGAACTCAAGAAGATCGCCGATGCAAGCAGCACGACCATAGATCCCAAGACCGGAACGCGTAACGAATTCATGCGCGGCCTGAACCGCCGTCTCGATCTTACGGTCGCTGGCTTTAACGCGTTCCGCACCGACCCTCAGCTCGCACAGATCCGCGGCGATCTCGCCCTTCGCGCCGAAAAAGCCGTGTTTCCAAACGACCGCGGCGGCACCTTCGCGTGCCCCGATCCACAGCTTCAAACGGCGCTGCGCGGTGTTGTTCGCGCGATTGATCAGTTGCCGGTGATGCAGCGCCCGAATGTGGCCGTCGTTGAAGGTGCCGAAGCAACCATCGAAGCCTTCCGCCGGTTGGCCGCAACTCTTCAGGGTGCGGCGGTATTTGAGCTGCCGCCATCGGCAGACGAACTGCGCGCTCTGCAAAAGAAGGCGGTCCAATCCGTTTCGGGCGGTGCTTCCGGACAAGCAGCCTCGGTCCTTGCACAGTCCGTGGGCCTTTCAAAGCGCGATTACATCCCACTAGCAATCGCCGTCTTCGTCGACTTCTGCTTGTTGCTTGTATCTATCGGCCGCCCCATCAATCGGCTCAACGGGCTTGTGCCAGTGATGCGCGAAGCAGAGCGCGGGCCGATGATCGGAATTCTCTCACGCTTCCACGAGATTCACCACGATCCCGAAATCCGGCAGAATTTCGAAGTGTTCCGTCACGTCGTTTTCGACATGCATGGCGCCTACTATGTCGCCGTGCCGCTCGATGCGCCCTACCGTCCACACGCCCGCAACGCACAAGCTGGTTTTGGCTATGGCTCGCACGACGCCCAGGAGCTTCAGCATGAAGCGCATTTTCTGGCCAATCTGTTCTCTGGTTTTGAGCAGCAGAAGATCTTCACGCGCGTGTACAACCCCTTCCTGTCGACGAAAGCCATTCAGAAGAAGCTGTGGCGCCAAGGCAGCAAGTTCGCTGGATGTCAGGCCTTCCGCGTCTACCGGTTCCGTGATGGCGCCTGGTCCAACATGATCTTGCAGGCCGTGATGGGTGCGGCTAGGAGGTCCGAGGAACAACGCAGCATTCGAATGAAAGCGGAAGCCGAGGCCCGCGCATCCCAGTTGGCCGCGGCCCCCGTTTCGAAGTCCCAGCAGAGAATGGACGACCGCAGGCAAAACGATCCGCTGCGTGGATTCGATATCGGTCTCAAGCTCGCTCCCGATGTCGATAACTCGCGCCACGTCAATGGTGCCAGCCGGATCCATCCTGGCGCGATGAAGGCGGGCCGAGATTTCGATGCCCGGATCAACGTCAACGGACTGAATGGCGAATCCGGTCATGGGATAGCTAGCGGCCGCACCCAACCGAGCAGGTCCGCGAAGTCTGCAAACGGCTACAAGGTCAACGGCGGCACGAATCGCCCCAGCCGCCGGTGCGCCGGCCGCCGGACGCAGCTACGCGAAAACGAAGATACCCCACGGCATGACGGTAACGGTTACAATAAAGAGACGCTGCGCTCTGCTTTTGGAGAATATGCAACCCGCGCCGCGGCCGAATTTTCCAATGGCTTTGACGATATCAACGAGCTGTCGGGAGGCAATGTCGAGCCCATCGCGAAACCCGCCAATGGAAACACCTCTCCGTCGGCGCGCGTGGACAGGGCCCGCAAGTTCGAGACGGTTGCATCCATAAAGGCAACTTCCCCCGTCAACGCTTCGGCGGTCGGCGACGATATCGTGAACTCGCTTCCCGACAGAAGCCACGACCTGGCAGCCGATCCTGAGGTTCATTTGCTCGCTTCGGATATTGACTCGCAAGAAGCGGCTGCCATGGAAAGAGCCGCCGAAACGGAAAACTACGCAGCCTCCGTGTCGACCAAGCTGGAGCCCATGGAGACCGCAGCAACATCGGAGTCCGGTCCGGAAACGACCGTGACTGTGACCCGAGAAACCGCGACCTTCACGGTTGCAGCCGACGATGCACGCGTTTCCGCTGCGCTGTCGGCTGCACAACCGGCGGCGATCGCCAAGTCGCTGCCGGGGCCAGATCTTGAGCCCCAATCCGAATCACAGCTCGTTGCGCCACCGCCCCCACCAGTTCACGAACAGAACGCGCCCATTTCAGGTGCACCGCGAGCCGAGATCGATGCCACTGCGGAACCGGTCCGCGACGAGCAGCACGATGAAGACGAAAGGCGTTGGGAACTCACACACAATCCCTTCGAATTTGACGTGGATGACGACGATGAAGACGACGAGATCGTCACAATTGCTAAGCGTCTCCGCCCAGCCGCAAAGAACTAGCAGTCAGCTCACGAACAAACAGGCTAGAACTGATGGAAACGAGGCATAATCTGATACACGTCTCAACGGTTGCTTAAGGTCTTTGGCCCTTAATGGGTTCAACACGGCGACCGGCTTCTAACACGGTCACCTGGCCCCGGAAAACATGAAGGACAAACCAATGCAAAACAGCGATACCTCCGGTCTCCAGGTTATTAAGAAAGAAGAAAAGGAACCACGGGTAACCGCTTTTATTCAGAACCATCTTGATCGGCGCGCGCAGGCCCGCAACGTCGAGCCAGCCGAATACCTGCTGATCGCCCGCTCTCCTTGCAGCCCTGTTTGTCGTGCCCTGGCAAGTCTGGCGGCGAGCCTTGCAGCCCACAGCATTACCGTCCGCGCTATTTTCACAACCATCGAAGCAAGCGCATCCGCAGTTGAACCCGGTAACAGGACAGGTCTTTTTCAGCCAGCAGCCGCGCGCGCTATCAATGACGTCCGTCTTTTCGAGGCGCATGAGCAACTCGTTCTCGATTCTGAAACTTGCTGGATTGGCGATTGCATGCGCCGCGAACCCATCAAGCGTGACGCCTATGAGTGTTATTCGAATGCTTCCGAGGAACTCGCCCTGACCGCGACCAAGGCTTTCGCGAACTTATGGCAGACTAGCTCCCCCACAGGCCCCGTTTTGCAATTGACGCCGTCGCTTGCCAATCAAGATGGCAGCCCGGCGGAAGTTCTGACCGGCGCCCTAACGGGCGAAGATAAAACCCCACCGACCGCTTCAACCCGACACTAAGGCAGAGCATACCCTTTTGCGATTGAAGCCGGCCGTGAGGTCGGCTTTTTTGCGTTTATGGTTCTGTCCCATGAGGAATTACCGGTAAAGGCCCGCAACAATCGGTATTTTGCCGTTGCGGCCTGCGTTTGGCCATGCCTGGCTAATAGTCTTTCCTTAAAGACCGGCAAGTGTTGAAGTTAACAAGACCGGTTTCTTGTCCGGGCAGGAATTCGCAAAAGGAAGATAGCCATGCGCGTCTCTCAACTGGGGTCCCCACCTCAACTCAGCATCCTTTGGATCTGCTGGACCTTTCCGTTACTGGCTCTTCTTACTGCGCTGACCATTTTCCCTTTGGATGCCGCCCAGGCGTCCTCCTTCGCCCACAAACAGATTGAGGGTGAAGCTTCTAACTACCAGAAGCACCTTAAGCGCTTCAAACCGAAGTCGCGGACTGTGCGTTTGCCGGTCCTGCTCAAACGGGCGGACGGCCTGCTCGCCACCGATGCCCGCTCTGCCGCAAGTGTTTATGCGACTGCGGTCGCTCTGCAAACCGATAGCTCTGCGGCTTGGTTCGGGCTCGCCAAATCGCTTCTCGGCTTTGACCCCAAAACTTATTCCAGCTCTGAGCGCTACAACGTCCCAGTCAATGCCTCGGGTGCCGCCTATCGGGCCTACCAACATGCCCGCACCGACACCGACAGAGCAGAAGCCCTCGATGTCCTGACGGACGCGCTGGTTCGGCGTTCTTTCTGGCGTCCGGCCATCGAATCCTTGAAGGCGAGCGTGGCGCTTGTCGATGTGCCGGCCCGCCGCCAGAAACTCGCCGCCCTCAAAGCCGAGCACGGCTTCCGTATGACCAATTACACCACCGAGTCCGATACCCCCGAGCCGCGCATCTGTCTTGAGTTCTCCGAAATGCTGTTGCGCACGGAACCCGACTTTTCCGACTTCATTTCCCTTGGTGGCAAGGATCCACAGTCCGTCTCCGTTGAGGGCAAGCGGCTGTGCATCGGCGGTTTGAGCCATGGCCAACGCTATGAGATGCAGTTGCGTGCGGGTCTCCCGTCCGATATCGGCGAGACGCTCCAAAAGACCGTCG
>DAOUZE010000503.1 GCA_030665765.1 Filomicrobium sp. | reverse complement strand
GACTTAATGTGTGGCTGTGCTCGTAGTCATCAGCGAACGCGTCTCAGTGGGAATTTTCCCTGTTAAACGGGAAAATACAGGGAAATTTCGCAGATCTAGCCGCGAAGGCGGGAAGAGGGCTCGGCTTTACGACTATAAGTCAGCTACTTACACCCAAATTCCCTACGCATCCGAACAGGGAATTTTGTGGAGCTAACAGGGAATTGTTTCCCACAGAGCAGGGAAAATCGCTGGCCAAATCTCCAGCGGATGTAATTTTCAGAAAGGACAGGATCAGCGGCGGCGGCTGGCGAGCAGTCCGGCGGCGAAGGCGATAACCAGCAGGGTGAGCGGGCCCACTTGCTGCATGGCCTTACCGACACCCTGGTCGATCATGGCCATGCCTTCGGCGGGCGCGTTGACGAAATTCCGTTGCGGCGGCTTCGGCCGACTGACGACCGGCAGCAGCGCGAGAATAAGAAGGCCGAGCGCGACCAGCGCGCCGGCCACGGTCCCGGCTGCCTCCAGCGCGGTGAAGTCATAAACGATCAGCGCCTGATAGGCGGCGACCAAGCCGAAGGCCATAGCGAACAGGAACACGGCAGCGGCGATGGCGATGATGATCGCCTTCTTCGCCGAGCGTTCGATCGCATCCTTGATGCGTGCCGCGGTCTGAAGAGACGAGACGAGCGACAGCATGATGCGGAACATGGATGTATCCTAGCGGCGGGTGAAGACGCCTAACAGGAAGCCGAGACCGGCGGCGATGGCGACGGCTTGCAGGGGATTGCGCTTGATGGCGTCCCCGGCCTCTTGCGCGGTCTCCATCGCCTTGCCTTGCGCCCGGTTGACCTGGGCGTTGGCAATGCGGCTGACCGTCGAAGTCAGGTTCTGCATGTCGGCGCGGATCGCATCGATCTGATTGGCCAAGGCTTCGGTTTCGCGGCTTGTGGCCATGGGGAGTCTCCTTCCTGAAAACGTCGTGTTGGGTGAGATATAAGCACCCTGTTTTAAGTCCGCAACGACCAGTTCGGCGCCATCGAGGACGCGCAGAAGCGGCAACTCGCTGCGGAGGCCGGCATGTCGAAGGGCATGACCGCAGGCTCTATCGCCATTGCGACGGGCTATGTCGCAGCTACCACACTGGGCCAGGCGCAGATTACGGTTCCGTGCGTGATCGGCAGGGCGCTCTTTAGCGGCGCGGGTAAGCTCGCCCGCTGAGCGCTACTTAGTGCCGTGGCCGAGGAAGTAGCCCACAAGGACGCCGAGACCCACGGCGATTGCCAGCGAAGCGGCGAGGTTATCCTTCATCGTCTGCTCGGCGTCATGCGCCGCATCGGCTGCGAGGTCGTGCGCGCGCCCATAGCCCTGGCTGGCGCCCTTGCCTGCGCTGCGCGACAGGTCTTCCACATAACCGCGCAAAGTATCTAGCTGGTCGTAAAGGTCGTCCACGTCGAGGTCTTTTCCCAACCTAGACGTCTTGCGTTCAGCCAAGCCCAACATAACTCATCCTCCTCGCTAGAAACGCGGGTGCGCGCATGCAGCATTCAACGCCCCATCATCCGACATTCTCCAGATGACAAAGGATTAGCGTGAACGGTAACATTCTGCTGGGCGTTGTCAGAGCAAAATTCTAAATACTTGGAGCGGCCATCGAACCGCTCAGATCGGGCCGGAAAAATGCAGGAAAATCAATAGCCGCGAAATCCGGCTCTGACGTTTTGGCAAAGTAAACAAATTTGCTCTGACAATGCCCATGTGATGTCGGTGGTCGGGACCCCGAACTCCCTTGAGAGGAACTTCTTCATGCACTCCTCGTTCTTCGCTTTATCGTCATTCTGGCATTCTTTCGCCATGGCCTGCTGAGCGTCGTCGGTCAACCGGCCGACATAATCCAGGTTCTTGGGCGTGCCAGCTGGCTGATCTTCCGCCATCGTCGGCAGCGAATACGCCATCATCAGCAAGGCGGTTGCGGCCACAATTGACAAACGCTTCTTCATGCTAAGTTTCCCTAGTCGTCCCATATTGAATGCCGTTGGATGTACGCTCGTGACGAGCATACCGATATATGCGGCCT
>DAOUZE010000124.1 GCA_030665765.1 Filomicrobium sp. | reverse complement strand
CCATCTCTTGTTGAACGTTGAGAAATTCAAGACCGGCCCTATTTATAAACGTTACTATCCCTTCCACGAGAACGTAGACGTTGACCGCATCGTGACCGGGTCGGTAGATGATCTGTCCCTTTTCCAAGTCGAGTTCAACGGCAATCATCGCGATATCGGTGAGCGTACGATCATTGCACAAACTAAACAGTGAGTTGTGCCCCAGGATATCTTTCACTTGTTCCGTTTTAAGCATGCTGAAGCCTCCGGAAGCTAACATCTATCGCAAATGTTTTCGGTCTGCGCTGTCTATTTGAACGTTTCAAATACAGGGGCAGAAAGCATCAATAGGCAGGGTCTATCTGGTGACTTTATCAGGCCTTAGAGCTGATCAAGCCAATCATGCTGTACTGCGAGCATTGTCACGTTGACAACTGTCGGCCGCAAGCGATTGCAATGCGCGCCATTCTCAAGTTGCCGCGATCAGCACTTGCCAATCCACCGGCTAACATGGGGGTGATGCAGCAGCTTTTGCGTTTCCTCCTGTTGCGTGATCAGTGAGTTCTTTTCCGAATAGCCCGCAGGAGCGTAGGCCTGGCCGGTATTCCCGAGCTCAGCATATGCGCGATCGAAAGCTTCCTGCTTCTTCGCAAGCGACGTCATTGTCGCTTTGCACTAACGGCCAAACAGTATTACCGACGTAATGCGGTTTGCAAGGAGCAACAATAGTCTGTGTGCAACAGG
This sequence comes from Filomicrobium sp., assembly GCA_030665765.1. Lineage (GTDB taxonomy): Bacteria > Pseudomonadota > Alphaproteobacteria > Rhizobiales > Hyphomicrobiaceae > Filomicrobium. The sequence continues at coordinate 8,702 of DAOUZE010000124.1, read as the reverse complement.
CGCAATTTGGAACTTAGCATGCGATCTGTTGGGCCGTGCGAGGGGACGCGGCGTTCATCTTTCACACGACTTGCCTGGAGCATGCTCGAGCGGAAAACATGGGCCAGAACTGCAATCGTAAGAGTCGAGCGCGCGGCATCGCGCTTTCATTCGCTCTCTAGTCTCGGGCAGGCTGGTTCCATAACAGGAATAGAACACGGGGCCACGCCGCCTATCGAAGGGGCCATAAATACTGTACTGACACCTCCACCCTTTTGGCGCAGCTTCCGAGTAGCCATGCTGAACAACTATGGCCAAAAAGACGAACGATAAACCAGCGCCGACTTTGATGAACATAAACGCCCCCGAACCGATGAGATCAGTTATTAGAGTATACCACTGAAGGCTTTTCAATATTGCGGGTGTCGGTTCGCTTCGCGGACTAGACCGACATTGGCCACGTGCGCTGAGGCTTTGGAGCGCTGACGCTGACGGCGATCAACAGCAAGGCCGTAACAGCTGGCGATACGATTGCTCTGCCACCTCGCGCGCAAGACGCATTCAGTTGCACAATTTCTGACGGGTGCGGCGGCGGCAGGCTCAAGAAAAGACGCGCTTCTTCGCTCAAAAGGAACTCAGAAGGGTCTTGCTCTGCCGCCTCAGAAGGCCCCTGCGCCTGCGATGCCCATCGCGGCGCGAATGGTCAGCTGAAAAGCACCGGGATGCCAAGTTTCGCGTGGATAGCGTTAATATCATTTGGCGGTATGCCGAGGGCTCTGGAGAGTTGGGCCAGATATTCCGCCTCGGCCCGGCTATCAAGGTCGATGCCCAGGGCCGAGACAGCATAAATCTGACTTTCCAAGCCCTTTGGTACCTGCTTCGCTAAGCCATTTACATCGACGGGCGCGGAAAGTTCTCGCTCTACGAACGCCATGTCCTCCGGTGAAGCATCTCCAAGAGCCTTAAGGATCTTCGACTTCTCCCCTTCGTCGATCCTTCCATCAGACTTTGCGGCTTGCAACATCGCGCGGAGCATAAGGCCGGCCGCTGACTCTTGTTGAGGTGTAGGCGAGACCTTGGGTTCGCCCCAGTTCTGAAATGACTGATTCAAGGCATCACTAAACGAACCTTTAGACTGTGCATTGCCGGTTGGTGCCATTGCTGCGGCGCCCGCTCCAGAGGCCGCATCGGCAAGGCCTTTAATCAGCGCGTCAAGCCCACCACTGGACGCTTTAGCGCCGGAAGCGGAACCAGCACTCGTGACACTTGTTGCAAGCTGCTCGAGAAGGCTGCCAAGGCCTCCGGCCGTCCCGCTTTTGCCACCAAGTATAGAACTGAGCGGGTCCTGGGGCTGGTTACCAGGTACGTCCGTCGGCGCGGGCTGCCTAGCCCGAGCAATGACATTACCTATGCCCTTTGCGGCTGCGACACCAAGCGCAACTTTGGCGAGGGTTCCAACTAAACTCATCCGATATTCTCCTTTATCAAATTACATATGCTAGGACTTGCGCAGTGGGCCAAGTCCGTCCGTGTGAAGCCCGAGTGGTACTTGCGCGGCTCGCCAAGGGCAATGCCATCGATCGTTGGTATATCTACTAATCCTGGATCTTGGGATCCTTCACGGTTTACCCACGTGTTATACCTTTGTTGGCTTCGGCCCTGTCGCAAGTCTTGGTCGGGGCGCAACGCCAAAGTTTAAGTTGGCGAACTGAGCCGCTGCCTGCATGACGAGGAATGCGGGAAATCTTATCTCCAAGCTCGGTTCTATTGGCACCAATTATGAACCCAGTAGGTGACCCTAACACGCCCCTGCGGCCTTGAATGCCGCATCTACAATCATCTGCGCCTCTGCCTGGACATTATTTAGGTGCTCCGGACCCCTGAAGCTCTCGGCGTAAAGCTTGTAGACGTCTTCCGTTCCCGACGGCCGGGCGGCAAACCAACCATTTTCGGTGACAACCTTGAGCCCGCCGATCGACGCGTTATTAGCCGGCGCGTGCGTTAGTTTTGCAATGATTGGTTCACCCGCTAGCTCTTGGGCCTGCACCATGTCGGGCGACAAATGCTCCAGCGCAGCTTTCTGCGCACCAGTAGCCGCTGTATCCGTGCGTTGGTATACAGGGCTTCCGAACTGCTCTTCGAGAGCCTTGTAGTGCTCGCCCGGGTCACGGCCTGTCTTCGCCGTAATCTCGGCTGCCAAGAGGTCGAGAATGATACCATCCTTGTCCGTAGTCCACACCGTTCCATCTAGCCTTAGAAAGGACGCGCCAGCGCTCTCTTCCCCGCCAAATCCGTAAGACCCATCCATCAGGCCGTCGACAAACCACTTGAAGCCGACCGGGACCTCCGCAAGCCGGCGACCACGGCGGGATGCGACACGATCGATCATCGAACTTGAGACGAGCGTCTTGCCCACGGCCGCGTCTGGCCGCCAGCCGGGCCGGTTTTGGAAAAGGTAGTCAATGGAAACAGCGAGATAGTGATTCGGATTTAGCAGTCCCGCGCTCGGCGTGACTATTCCGTGGCGGTCGTAGTCCGGATCATTGCCGAAGGCGATGTCGAATTTGTCCTTCAGGCCGATCAAGCTGGCCATGGCATACGGCGATGAGCAATCCATGCGGATCTTGCCGTCTTTATCGACGGTCATGAAGGAGAAGGTCGGATCGACGCGCCTGTTGACGACTTCCAAGTCTAGACTATAGCGGTCAGCGATAGGATCCCAGAAGCCGATCCCTGACCCGCCCATCGGATCGACGCCGATTTTCAGTTTAGCCGAGGCGATCGTCTTCATTTCGATTACCTCCGCCAAGTCCTTGACATACGGCATGACAAAGTCGTGATCATGCGTTGTCTCGGCCTTCAGCGCCCTCGCGAGTGGCATGCGACAGACCGCTTTAAGTTTGTTCTCGAGGATCTCGTTGGCGCGTTTCTGGATTTTCTTAGTGGTACCAGTGTCCGCGGGGCCTCCAGTTGGTGGGTTATACTTGAAGCCACCGTCCTGGGGTGGATTGTGCGATGGGGTGATAACGACGCCGTCGGCGAACCCTGAGGTTCGCCCGCGGTTATAGGTCAGGATCGCATGCGAGATAACGGGCGTTGGGGTATAGCCACCGCCAATCTGAATACACGTCACGACTTCGTTGGCGGCGAACACCTCCACCGCTGTCGCCCGCGCGGCTTCAGACAAGGCGTGCGTGTCCATTCCAATGTAGAGAGGCCCGTTGATCCCAGCTTTGCAACGGTGCTCGCAAATAGCTTGGCAGATGGCAAGGACGTGTTGCTCATTGAAGCTGCGCTTCAACGACGTGCCGCGGTGTCCCGATGTCCCAAACAAAACCCGGTGGTCCGGGTTCGAGACGTCCGGCGACAAGGTGTAGTATGCGCAGATCAAACTTGGGACATTGACGAGTATTTCAAAAGGTGCAGGTTGGCCTGCCAGTGGATCGAGGGCCACGTCTTACCTCCATGGCTTGGGGCGCGCGCGATTGAAACTAGCGGCGCACATAAACCGTCGCGGATACTGCAATAACCAATGCGCAGAAAGATTGCCCTAGCGCAAAAGCCGTTCTGGGCAGGGGAATGTTCATACGCATGGGGACGGCGTCAAACTAAAAAATTTGTCGTGCGCAATGAGGTTCGTCGACCCGCTCAGTCGGAGAGTCTCTCGCCTAGCCGAGAATTTCCACTGCGTGACCGAGAACCTAACTGGTCGTGCCTGAACTGGAACGGGCAGCCGGGTTGCGGTGGATCACCACCGCTCCCGGCCTTTATCGGGCTCCCGCCCGGAGCGGGGCGACGTGCTGTTATGGGGCATAACCGGAAGTGGTCAGCGGCGCCAGCATAAGACCTTAACTAGGGTGTTCTAGCGGCCCCACCTTAGAAACAGACAAGCCCAACGAATTGGGCTTTGTCACATTAGTACGTATGCCGGGCGAAAATCGACTCAGTCTCCATGTTTCACGCTGCAGCAGACACGGCATTCCACCTAATCGTCGCTTCAGTTCGGAACTGGTGCAATGTTCTGCGCGATATCAGATGCTGTTGAACGTTGAAGGCGTTACAGATCGCTGCATATTTGGAGAGGAATCATTGCGCGGAAGCGGCGGACTTGAAGTGCTGCATCCCAAGGGCGCGCCGACAGTACTTCAATTGACAATCATCATGGCTCACGGCGGCGGCCCCGAGGAAAGTTGGCACGCCATATGGGACCTTTCGGAGCCTAAACATGAAAGTGTTCTAAACAGCGCTCTTAGCCGTACTGGCATTTGCGGCAATAACGACTGCCACGTTTACCAATGATGATCCGCTGTTTCTAAACCTGACAACCGACGAGATCCACCGCGCTCGAATGGCCCTTGTCTTTGCCAGCAGGCAGCAACAACTCGGCCGACCCATCACTCTATTCCTCAAAGACCGTGGCGTTTTGCTTAGCTCAACTAAGAACGCGGACAAGTTTAAGGAACACCAGGAAGTCTTGAGTGGGTTGATTGATAGAGGTGCAACCGTCCTAGTTCGTCCCATGTGCATGGAGCACTATGGCGTCGACAAGACTGACTTGGCACCCGGGCTTAAGCTCAGCAATCCAGAGGTCGTTGGTGACGCGCTGTTCGCTGACGACAATACGAAGAGCCTAACTTGGTAATCAGGCCGTCGAAGGCACTTTTCGTGCCGCAGCCCATCGCAGACTATACGCCCTGTTTGAGATGCAGTGGCGAGCCCATCACGCGAGCGGGGTCGCTCGCCACTGCATTGAAAGATCGAAATTCAAAATGCGACAATGGAGGTAAGCGGCTGCCCGCCTTGCGAACACCGCCTTCAAGCACATAGCGAACACCTAGTTCATCGGCTATTTGGCGCACGTCAACGGCCCGGCCTTTGTAGGTGAAGCTCGAATTTCGCGCGACTGCGAATAGCTGATCGAAGCGTGACAACGATGTTGTAATGTCGTCGACCATACCATCGACAAAATACTCCTGCTCCGGATCCCCCGACATATTTGTAAAGGGCAGGACGGCGATGGACGGCTTGTCGGAAATTGCACGTCGAGTACCCGACCGCTCTGGCGCGACCACAACCTTCGGCGTCTGCGGTACGGCTCCAACCTCAAGCGAATAGACGCGCATCGGCTGCGCAATGTTCTTGAGCTCAGTTTCGCCAAGATCGCTCACGGCGACTTCGAGACGAGATCGTACCTGCCGATAAGCATCCTCTGAAAGGCATATGGCACCGGGTGACGCAATACCTTCGAGACGCGCCGCAATGTTCACGCCGTCGCCCATCAAATCGCCGTCGCTTTCCTCGACGACCTCGCCAAGGTGGATACCAATGCGAACATCAATCCTGCGCTCAGCGGGCAAGCCCGAATTGCGCTCAACCATTGCGTCCTGGATTTCGATGGCGCAACGAACGGCATCCACCACGCTGCGAAACTCTACGAGCGCTCCATCTCCTGTCCGCTTTACGACGCGTCCGCGATGCACGGCGATGGTGGGATCAATGAGATCACTGCGCAGCGCTCTGAGGCGCGCCAAAGTGCGGTCTTCGTCGGCACCAGCAAGTCGGCTAAACCCAACCACGTCCGCCGCCAAGATTGCGGCAAGCTTTCTTTGTTCCACCAAAGTGATGACCTCAAAACTGCTCTGCAACCGATAAGATGTTGCCTCTCCTCGCGTTCGAAATCAGTTCGATCACTGCGCCGTCGACCGCGTACTCTGATCTTACTTGGCATAGTCAAGTTTTGCGAAAGTTAGTCGAGGCTGAATGGCAGAGATGGGTCAGCACTAGCCGCTGCCGGTCAATCGGGGCCGTCAACAGCACCTTCATAAGCGGCCGAATGCCGTTCGGCAGCAGGGGGCCCAAGAGCAGTCGTCTAAGCCTAGCCACGACACCTCTGGGGAGCCCCAATCCTTCCAGTGCGCACCGGGAGCCGACCCTGGACACGCCCGTAGATTGGTAGGATATCGGTGGCGGCACCAAATGACGAAGCTAAGCGGAGCGGCATGATCGAGTCCCATCTTCTGTCTGGACCGGCGGATGACCGTTGGCACGCGATCTCTGCGCAGGCCGTCGCGCGCCGCCTATCGTCCGATACTAGACGTGGCCTCACGGATGCGGAGGCCTCTCAGCGGCGCGAGCGCTTCGGCGAGAATGCCGTGGCTGAGCAGGTGCCGAGATCGATCTGGTCGATGATCGCAGGCCAGCTCAGCGACTTCATGATCTTGGTGCTGATTGCAGCGGCAGTCGTCGCCGGTTTGGTTGGTGAACTGAAGGACAGCGTTGTCATCGTCGTCATCGTCGCACTCAACGCAGTGGTCGGTGTATTCCAAGAATGGCGCGCGGAGCGGGCCCTCGAAATGCTCCGCGGAATGGCGGCCCCCACCGCGCGCATCCTGAGGGCGGGCGAGCAGCGCATTGTGCCCGCGCGGGAGATCGTGCCCGGCGACGTCGTGCTACTATCAGAAGGCGACATTGTGCCGGCGGATCTCCGACTGGCCGAGACCAGCGCGCTGAGTGCGGACGAATCCATGTTGACGGGCGAATCCGTCCCCGTCGACAAAGTGGCGGAATTGTTCGTTCCGGCCGATGCCGCTCTCGGTGACCGGGCCAACATGGCCTTCAAGGGCACGATCTTGACCCATGGCCGCGGCGTTGGGCTCGCAGTCGCGACGGGCATGGAGACCGAGCTCGGGCGCATCGCTGGGATTCTCGAAAGCGCAGAGCGGGTGCGCACCCCACTACAACGACGTCTCGCGCGGTTCGGGCAATGGCTAGGGATCGCAGTTCTCGTTTTGTGTGCGATGCTCCTTGCGTTCGGGCTCATGCGTGGCGAGCCGCCGCTCCTCATGTTCCTGACCGCCGTGACCTTAGCCGTGGCGGCCGTCCCCGAGGCCCTGCCCGCCGTCGTCACGGTGGCACTGGCGCTTGGTGCCCGCGAGATGATGAGCCACAACGGCCTCGTCCGCGTTTTGCCAGCCGTCGAGACGCTGGGCTCCGTCACGACCATCTGCTCCGACAAGACGGGCACGCTGACCCAGAACAAGATGCATGTCGACATCGTGACCTCTGGCGGGGAGGACCTCGATCTTGATGGGTCCCGCGAGGACGACCGGCGCATCGGCGCGCTCGTCTCCGCCATGGCGCTTTGTAGTGACGCAGCGATCAATGCCGACGGCGAACTGATCGGCGATCCGACGGAGACTGCGATCAGCGCACGTGCGGCGGCGGCCGGGTCGGAGCGCCACAAGTTGGAGGAGCGATTCCCGCGGATCGGCGAACTCGCCTTCGATTCCGACCGCAAGCGCATGACCACGCTGCATCGCGACGGCACCGGCGTGGTTGCTTTCGCCAAGGGGGCACCAGAGGCCTTGCTGCCCCGATGCACGAGCCGTCGGACGGTGTCGGGCGATCAGGAAGCCCTGAATGCAGAGGAGATTTTGGCCAAGGCCGAGCAGATGGCCAACGAGGGACTGCGCGTTATCGCGTTCGCGGAGCGTCGCTGGCCTGACGCGTCGAATGCTCCGCGAACGGGCTCGGACGACATCGAGCGCGCGATGACCTTCCTCGGGCTCGTCGGTTTGCTCGACCCACCGCGACCGGAGGCAGCTGAGGCCGTGGCGCTTTGTCGGCGTGCAGGGATCACTCCCGTCATGATCACGGGAGATCATCCCTCGACGGCCCGGCGGATCGGCCAGCGCCTGGGCTTCATCGATGACGGCGACTCGGTCATTTCAGGGCTGGAGCTTCGCGACATGAGCGATGCGGAGCTCGAGTCCCGGATCGGCGGCCTTCGGATCTATGCGCGTACTGACCCTGCCCAGAAGATCCGGATCGTCCAGGCCCTGCAGAGCAGCGGCGAGATCGTCGCGATGACGGGAGACGGCGTCAACGACGCTCCCGCGCTCAAACGCGCCGATATCGGCGTCGCCATGGGCCAAGGTGGCACCGACGTCGCAAGAGAAGCGTCGAGCCTTGTCCTTCTCGACGACAACTTCGCGACCATCGTCGGCGCCGTGCGGGCGGGACGACGCATCTACGACAACATTCGCAAGTTCATCAAATACACCATGACGAGCAACTCCGGAGAGATATGGACGATCTCTCTGGCCCCCTTCTTCGGCCTGCCGATCCCGCTCCTCCCGATCCATATTCTCTGGATCAACCTCGTGACCGACGGCCTGCCCGGCTTGGCGCTGGCCGTCGAGCCGGAGGAGGAGGACGTGATGCAGCGCCCGCCGCGCCCGCCGGACGAAAGCATATTCGCCCGCGGTATGTGGCAGCACATCATCTGGTGCGGCCTGACGATGGGGCTGGTCTGCCTCGCGACGCAGTTGTGGGCGATCTCGACGGGTCGCGAAGAAACCTGGCAGACGATGGTCTTCACGGTGCTGACACTCTCGCAGATGGGCCACGTACTCGCGATTCGCTCCGAGCTGACGCCGCTCCTGTCCTCGCGCTTCTTCAGCAACGCGGCATTACTGGGCGCGGTGGGGGCAACATTCGCCCTACAGCTGGCCGTGATCTACGTGCCCTACTTCAATGACGTATTCAGAACGGCCCCATTGAGCGCTTACGAGCTCGCCGTTTGCATCGCTCTCTCGACCATCGTCGCTGCGCTCGTCGAGGTCGAGAAGTGGTTGGCGCGTCGTGGGTTGCTCTATCCGAGTTGAGCGGCTTCTCCACATATGACGCTTCGACGCGCGCAAGTGGCGCGTTTCGAGCCGGGG
>DAOUZE010000245.1 GCA_030665765.1 Filomicrobium sp. | reverse complement strand
AGACTTGCCGGGCTGTGATGGATCGAATGTGAGATCGGCGGTGATCTTGGTGAAACGCGCCGTGTAGTACGACAAGCCGAGATGACTGATCTTCCAGGTCAGACTTGCATGCGTGGGATCCAGTTTGTAGTTGCCGGCAGGCACGTCGAAAGGTTCGGCATGGGCTGTACCTATTGCGACCGTGCATGCGACAAGTGCAAGTAGTGCTGTTCTGATCATCTGCATCCCTCAATTGTGAGCCGTTGCTTTGACTTGCGAATAATTCGCCAAAGGTCGGAGATAGACCTGACATCGCGCAGATACGATGTCAGAACCGCGCTTCGTGCTATCACGGATAGGTGAACGTCAAGGCTTGGTTCGCGGCGCGGCCCAGACTGCCAATGGTATTTACTGCAGCGAGGTGCTAAGGCGATCGTCCCATCCGTCGCCCCGAAAGCCCCCATGAAGACCAAGTCTCCGCCCGGCGAACACAAAACAGAGAAAACGGTGCACCGCTCCGCCCCCCGCGTCGGTTTCGTTTCGCTCGGCTGCCCCAAGGCGCTTGTCGATTCAGAGCGCATATTGACGCGCCTCCGCGCCGAGGGGTACGACATTTCGCCCAGCTACGACGGTGCGGATGTCGTGGTCGTAAACACGTGCGGGTTCCTCAATTCTGCCAAGCAGGAAAGCCTGGAAGCAATCGGCGAGGCGCTGACTGAAAACGGCCGCGTGATCGTGACGGGTTGCCTTGGTGTTGAAGAAGACCGCATTCGCCGCGAGCATCCGGACGTCCTGGCCGTTACCGGTCCGCATCAGTACGAAGACGTCGTCGCCGCCGTACACGAAGTCGTGCCGCCGCAGCACAATCCTTTCGTCGATCTGGTTCCGCCGGAGGGACTGCGCCTCACACCGCGCCATTACGCATATCTGAAGATTTCCGAGGGCTGCAATAACCGCTGCTCGTTTTGCATTATCCCGAGCCTGCGTGGCGATTTATCAAGCCGACCGGCCGCGGATGTTCTACGCGAGGCGGAGCGTCTGGTTGACGCAGGCGTCAAGGAGTTGCTGGTCATCAGCCAAGACACCTCCGCTTACGGTGTCGACCTGAAGTATGCCGAGAGCACCTGGCAGGACAGGCAGGTTCGCGCGCGCTTTATCGACCTTTGTCGTGAACTCGGTGATCTTGATGCTTGGGTGCGGCTACACTACGTTTATCCGTACCCGCATGTCGATGAGGTTATCCCCCTGATGGCAGAGGGTCGGATCCTGCCTTATATCGACATTCCCTTTCAGCACGCCTCTCCTTCCGTACTGAAGGCCATGCGCCGTCCAGCGCACCAAGAAAAGACCTTGGACCGCATTGCCGACTGGAGGCGGACGTGCCCGGAACTGGCCCTTCGCTCGACATTTATCGTTGGCTTCCCAGGGGAAACTGATGCGGACTTTGAACTGCTGCTCGATTGGCTCACCGAGGCCCGCTTGAGCCGTGTCGGCTGCTTTAAGTACGAACCTGTTGATGGGGCGGCTGCGAATGATATATCGGACGTTGTGCCCGACGAGATAAAGGATGAGCGCTGGCATCGGTTCATGGCCCGCCAGCAGGACATCTCCCGGGAGTTGTTGCTTAAAAAGGTGGGGCAGAGCATCGACGTCATCGTCGATGAGGTCGACACAGAAGGTGCGCTGTGCCGCTCGACGTGGGATGCTCCCGAGATTGACGGCAGCGTTTTTCTGAATGGCGAAAAGGATGTTGTTGAAGGTGACATCGTCAAGGCAAGAGTGGTCCATGCCGATGAGTATGATCTCTGGGCGGAGCGATAGCGATCGAATTCCAAATTTTGTCGCACCAGCGCCAAATTCGCGTGCACAAGCTTACTCGCGGGTGAAGTAGCTGAGACGAGGGGGAATTTCGGTGGGGGAGGCGGAATCCGTTTGGTTACGGTGTCGGTGTCGCGCACACCAACTGCCGCACCTCACATCCACCGGTGGCGCAACCTGAAGGAGCAGACCGGTGACCAAAACCAATGATCCGATTCTGATCGACCTTAAGAAGCTCCTGCGGCGCCTGGAAAAAATCGATCCAGAGACGCGCGAGAAGGCGCAAGATAGGTCGTTTCAGCCGACTGCCAGCCACGCGTTAAAGTTGCAGAATGCCGTTCTCGAAGAGGGCAAGGAGGATCTCAGCGCCGGCGACGGCCTGCTTACGCTGCAAACGCGCCGCAAGGGACAAACTGGAGAAACTGGACAATCAACCGATCTCCCGGTGATCGTGAATCATTCATTTCCCGTTGCCACCGAACCTGAAAAAGAAACCGGTGCCCTTCGCGTTATCGTCATCGCATCGGTAACCGCGGCGATCGTCTCGGCCCTAGCGACTGGAGGTACCGTTTATTGGCTGAATGGCGGTGCCGGGGGGCTTGGTTTACTGGCGCCAACTCACATCGCCGAACAGCGCCCCCGCGTGCCCGCGGAACTTCCGGCCAGAACCACCATCAATCCCTCTGGCATATCAGCACTGGAGACGGCACAAACCGCCAAGGCAGCGGCCGCCAGCACCCCGCCAACATCCGGTCAACCGAGCAACAGGGTAATTGAAGGGCTGGTTCCGCAGGTTGCTACCGGCTCAGCGTCCACATCGTTATTCGAACCGATCCCGGCCAGCTCGGGCCAGTCGCGGCGCGCCGAGGCTACTTTTGTCGCAGGCGCCGCCAGCCACGGCCTCCTGGGTGAGCCGGTTACGATCCTGTCGGCTGCGACCGAGTTGGCTACGGCATTATCCGCAACCGGCGCTGTGGCTTCAGAGATCCTCCCGTCGGCCAGCCTTCGTGAAGCCCAGTCCACCAGGGATTTCAGAGCTGCGACTGCGATCGACCCGTCCCAGGGTTTTAACGTCGCAAGCGAGGACAACAACAACGCGACCGCCGCCGCCACGCACAGCGCTCCTGTTGTCGCCGTCTACGAAGCGCCCGAGAACACACTGCCCTGGAATCGCGATCAGAGTGCCACTCCTCAGGACGGTCAAGATAAGCCCGGCGCCTTGAGTGTGAAATCTGAGGAAGATCAGACGCAAAATCAACCGCTTCCGGTAAATCCAAACGAAGTCGCCCTCGTTCATCCGGAACAGGCGGCGCTTGCGAACGATGAGGCCGTGAAACTGCCAATGACGGTCTCTGGCTCTGCCGAGGAACTCGACGGCCACTATCTGATCATCTCAGGCTTGAAGCGCGGCTCCAGAATGTCGAGTGGCGTTGAGCTGATGTTTGACACATGGCGCATTGACGTTGCGAAATTGGATGATCTGCAACTCGTTGTGCCCGCGGGATTTGCGCGCCGTATGCATCTTGACATCGAGCTGCGCCGAGCCGATGGAACGGTGCGTGAGAAGAGTTCTCTCGTGATCGCGATGCCGGGCGCTGCAGCCCAGATCGCAAAGGATACCGATGATGACGGCGGCTTGGATCCCAACGTGCGCCGCGATGTCGACCAGGGTGAAGTCCAGATCGACAACGGGAACCTTCAGGGCGCGCGCATTCTCTTCAAGCGTGCAGCAGCAAATAGATCGGCCCGCGCCGCGATGCTCCTGGGCGGCAGCTACGATCCTAGTCTAATCGCTGCTTACAAGACCGCGATACCGCCGAAAGCCGATATCGCCGAGGCGCGCCGCTGGTATCAACGCGCGATCGAGTTGGGTGGCAGCCGCGCCAACCAGGCAATCAAACAGCTCCCATGAGCAGAGGAATGCGTTACATGAACGCCCGCCCCAATTGTGGCGGATTTTGCGGTTCCTCCTGCTATCGGGAGGGACCCGATCTCGAATTAAAAGGTCTCTGGACATGGGGGAATCGGCACTGTTGGAAGAAGAACGCTCCGTGCGGGCTGAGAATGCCCAGCTTACGGACGGCTTTCAACCGCAGCACGAAGGCGACATTGGCAGCCGCCTCGAAACGGTACGCCGCGAGCTTCTCGAGCTTGGCTCCCGTCTCGACCGGGTCGTTGAGCCATCGGGCAAGTCGCTTGTCGCTGAAGCTGCGCGCTTGCTCGAACGGCAGGTATGCAAAATCGCCGTCATAGGGCAGATCAAATCCGGCAAGAGTTCCTTCGTCAACGCATGCATTCAAATTCCCGAACTTCTACCCACGGACGTCAGTCCCTGGACAACCGCCATTACGAACCTGCACTTCCAGCAGAGGCGGCCAAGCGAACCAGCCGCTGTGTTTCAGTTTTTCGATGAGCAGGAATGGCAGCAGATCGCCGAGGGAGGCGGTTTACTGCGCGAGTTGACCGAACGGCTCGTTCCCGGCTTTGAACCCGAACTGCTGCGCGAGCAGATCAACAGCCTCCGCCTGCGCGCTGCATCACGTCTCGGAACGCAGTTCACTCAGTTGATGGGGCAAACCCACAGTTATGACGAGCTGAGCCAAGAGGTTCTCTGCCGCTATGTCTGTGCAGGTGAACCGGCTCCGGTAGCACGTGAGCAGGAAAGCCAGCTTGGGCGCTATTCCGATATCACTCGCTCAGCTGCAGTCCACTGTGCAGGCGGGCCGTTCGCGTTCCCGACGACGGTTATCGACACGCCCGGCACGAACGATCCCTTCTTGTTGCGTGATGAGATCACTCGGCGCAGCCTTGAATCAGCAGACCTATACATCGTCGTGTTAACGGCACGTCAGCCATTGTCGGATGCCGATGTCGCACTCCTGCGGGTTTTGCGCGGACTCCACAAAGAACGCTTCCTGGTTTTCATCAACCGCATTGATGATCTAGCCGATATTTCCCAAGACCAGCGCGAGATCCGAGAATTCGTGGAGAACCGTATCGCTCGCGAGTTCCCGGATGCGGATATCCCGATCATCACCGGTTCCGCGCGGTGGGCCAATGCTGCACTGAGTTCGGCATCGCTATCGCAGCCGTTCGACCGCCGCTCATTGGCCTATTTCGTCGAGACCGGTCTGATGCGCCGTGAGGATTTGGTGCGCACCGCCCAGCCTTCGAGCCAACCCCGCAGCGATCTCAAGGAAGCGCTGTTGACTTCTTCAGGCGTGCCGGCGGTCTACCAAGCGATCGACCGATTGATGTTTGAAAGCCATAGCGCTCACGTGCTGCGTCAGGTCGCGCAATGTTACGCGGAATTGGCCCGTGCCAGCGAAAGCACGATCAGCGGCGAACTCCAGCTCCTAACCGAATTGCAGAGCACCGCGGCGACGACGGCGAAACACGCCGATTCACACTTACCGACGCTCGATGCGGAGTTACGTCAGCTCGGCGAGGTCTCCCAGATCATTGAGACATCGGCTAAATCGATCGACGAGCAGATGCGCGAGATTGTGCAGGAGGAAATCTCCAATCTGCGCCAATTGCTTACCGGTGAGGTGCGGCGTTGCGCCGACGACGAGCGCCACGTTCTAATTGATACGCTGCGCCGTGGCCGCGGTCCCTGTGAATGGCGCTGCGAGGCAGATTCACTGCGCCGCCGCCTTGCCGAGATCTTCATGGCCGGCTTCAACCAATCCTCGCAGCGACTCGTGAATCTTCAAGCGCGCGTGTCGCCGGAACTCCATCAGCTCATGTCGATGATTGTTCCAGGAACGCAGCCTCCGCACGAGCCGGATGCACGCGGCCTACCGATGCCGTCACCTAACATCTCTGCGCTTTCAACGGCAGTCATTCTCGACCTTTCGACGACC
>DAOUZE010000233.1 GCA_030665765.1 Filomicrobium sp. | reverse complement strand
CCATGCAACATCGCGCTGATGAGGCAGGCACAGTCAGCGAAGGCTGGTGTTGACGAAGGTGGCGGCACTCCGCGCGAATTCTGCACGATCACCGTGACCGACGGTATCGCCATGGGCCACCAGGGTATGAAATCGTCGCTGGTTTCCCGCGAGGTAATTGCCGATTCGATCGAGCTAACGATGCGTGGGCATAGCTATGACGCGATGGTCGGGATCGCCGGTTGCGACAAATCGTTGCCCGGAATCATGATGTCGATGCTGCGTTTAAACGTGCCCAGCGTCTTCATGTACGGCGGATCAATTCTACCTGGGACCTACAAGGGCCGGGATGTGACTGTCCAAGATGTCTTTGAGGGCGTCGGCATGCACTCCGCAGGCCGTATGACGGACGAAGACCTGCACGATCTGGAATGCGTTGCCTGTCCGTCGGCGGGTTCTTGCGGAGGTCAGTTTACAGCCAACACGATGGCGTGCGTTTCCGAGGCTATCGGTCTGGCTCTACCCGGATCGGCGGGGGCGCCCGCACCCTACGAAAGCCGTGACCATTATGGAGTAGAAAGCGGCAAGGCTCTGATGCGGCTCGTTGCCGATAATATCAGGCCGCGCGATATTTGTACCCGTGAAGCCTTCGAAAATGCTGCGACGATCGTGGCGGCGACTGGCGGCTCAACAAATGCAGCGCTGCACTTGCCGGCGATGGCCCATGAGATGGGTATGGAATTCGACCTGTTCGATGTCGCGGAAGTCTTCCGAAGGACACCCTACATCGCTGACCTCAAGCCTGGCGGCAAATACATCGCAAAGGATGTTTACGATATCGGGGGCGTGCCGCAGATTCTGAAGGCCTTGTTGGAAGGCGGGTTCCTGCACGGTGACTGTATGACAGTCAGCGGCAAGACGATGGGCGACAACCTCGAAGCCGTGAAATTCAACGCCGAGCAAAAAGTCGTTTATCCCGTTTCTAATCCGATTTCGCAGACCGGTGGTGTCGTTGGGTTGCGCGGATCGCTGGCCCCCGAAGGCGCGATCGTAAAAGTCGCAGGTATGAAGAAACTTCAATTCCGCGGACCTGCGCGCTGTTTTGACTGTGAAGAAGATGCCTTCCGTGCCGTCGAATCGCGGCAATATAAGGAGGGTGAAGTCATTGTCATCCGTTACGAGGGTCCGAAGGGTGGGCCTGGAATGAGGGAGATGCTGTCAACGACGGCCGCGCTTTATGGGCAGGGTGTTGGTGATCAGATGGCTCTCATTACGGATGGAAGGTTTTCTGGGGCAACGCGTGGTTTTTGTATCGGGCATGTAGGACCCGAAGCAGCAGTCGGCGGGCCAATCGGGCTCGTCAAGGACGGGGATATTATCAACATCGATGCCGAGACAGGGACATTGGATCTCGAGGTCGATGCTCGTGAGCTTGAGCGGCGCCGGCAGGATTGGTCGTCGCCAGAAAATCCATATCAAAGCGGCGCGCTCCGTAAATACGCGGAGCAAGTCGGCCCGGCACGTTGCGGTGCGGTGACACATGCCGGCGGAAAAGCGGAAGTGATCTGCTATGCGGACATATGATCTTGGACATAGCTGGCTTGCCACGGTTCGTGCCGCGGTAATGCTAGCAGCCCTGGTTGTGTTCGGCGCGATGCCAGCTGTGGCATCGCCGCGTTTTACATCGCCGGAGGACGCGCTGCGACAGGGCATCAGCGCGTACAATGGCGGTTATCATGAGATTGCGATTCCAGCGCTCAAATATGCAGCCGAAGCCGACCTGTTTCTCGGCTCGTATTTCCTCGCTAAACTTTATTCCGACAGCAACAGTGCGTACACCAATCACGGTGAGGCCTACATGCTGTATCAGAAGATCGCCAGCGAACATGCCGACGTGGATCCGGATATCGATGCCCGAGCCCCGTTTGTTGCCAAGGCCCTAACATCGCTGGCCAAGTACATGCGCGCCGGACTGTCGGAAATTAACCTGCGTTCGGACCCCGAACAGGCCGCCGAATACCTCCATCATGCTGCGACCTTTTTTAATGATGAGGATGCGCAATTCGAATTGTCTAAGATGCAACTCAAGGGTGACGGAGTTACCACAGACGTTGCCGGCGGCAGGCATTGGCTGGCGGTGCTGGCGCAGGAAGGGCATGCCGGAGCGCAAGCTTTCCTTGCCGACCTGTACTGGCGCGGCAAGTTCATGCCGAAAGATCAGGTGCGGGCGCTTACCCTTATCTCGGTGGCTGTGAAGAACGCCCGACCGGGTGATAGGGTTTGGATCGAGGATATTTATCAGAGCATCTATTGCGGGGCGTCGCAGGGTGTTCGAGAGCAGGCGACGGGAATGGTCGCGGACTGGGACAACCGCTACGGACGTAAGCCAACCTTGCCAGGTCGATCCGCGCTTGGAGCCTTTGAGGTCGGTGCTAATCGGACTTGTGCCGACGGCCGCAGAGTCCCGATGAGCGCCGGAGAGATTTCGCTGTCGCCACGGTCTTCATTCCAGTTTGCGGGACCAAATGATGATGCTTCTCGCTCGACCACCGGGCGACGTGCGGGTCAACAACCAACGCGGTACTTGCGTGGCGATGCTGGGCGTGCGGGAGCACGGCGTTAGAGCACCCTGATCCGGCGTGTACCTATTTGGTCCGGGCTGGCTGGATTAGGACTACGCAAGTTCCTTGGACGCCAACGGATCGTTATGGTCGTATTACTGCTGACCTGCACAACGCCGGCAATTTGATAGCTAGCATTAGAGCCTCCAAATTTCGATTGAGGGACGAATCGCGCTGGATGGCTTGGCGACCAGATTCGATATTTCGTTCATCTTGAAATAGACGTGAGAGCTAGCTCCTCAACGATCTCGTTGAGGGGGACGGGTTGTTGGGAAGCCAAATCCCATATGGATTTCATTGGGCTGTCATAAGCCGCTGCGTGTTCAGCCGCTTAGTGGTCAATGCATCACTGTTCGATGCTATAAGCCGGTATCCATTGCCCTGAGGCCTAAGAGGGAGTTTCTCGCGCTATGCCCCAGAAGAAAATCGCCCAGAATGATATCTCGAAGCTCGTCGAGGCGGAGATGATCGACACCTTCGACGAAGAGCTTGAGATGGAGCTTGATGATTCGCGTCTGGAGAAGCTTCTGGGTGACTTGGCCGAAACAGACGAAGATGCACATGTTGGTCTTGGGCGGGGGGTTTATTTCCGAGAGCTGTTCCGGCTGCAAACCGAGCTCATCAAGCTGCAGGATTGGATCGTTGAGAAAGAGCTGAAAGTCGTCGTGCTGTTTGAAGGGCGCGATGCGGCTGGTAAGGGCGGTTCGATCAAGCGCATCACTCAACGGCTCAATCCACGCGTTTGCAGGGTTGCCGCGCTGCCTGCACCGAGCGATCGCGAAAAGACACAGTGGTATTTCCAGCGCTACGTGCCGCATCTTCCTGCAGCTGGTGAACTCGTTTTGTTTGACCGCTCCTGGTACAACCGCGCCGGCGTCGAGCGGGTGATGGGTTTTACTTCAGAGGATGACGTCGAGGAGTTCTTTCGCTCGGTGCCGGAGTTCGAAACTATGCTGGTGCGCTCGGGAATCATCCTCATCAAGTATTGGTTCTCGATTAGCGACGACCAGCAGAACTTGCGCTTTGAGATGCGCAATCGCGACCCCATGAAGCAGTGGAAGCTGTCACCGATGGATCTGGAAGCGCGCCGGCGCTGGGAGGATTATACAAAGGCGAAAGAGGAGATGCTGGCGCGCACGCATATTCCCGAAGCGCGCTGGTGGATTGTCGAAGGCGATGACAAGAAGCGGGCGCGGCTCAACTGTATCACGCATTTGCTGAGTCAGATCCCTTATGAGGAGATTCCTCGTGATGAGGTCGTTTTGCCGCCGCGTGAGCATTCTCCCGACTACAACCGTAAGGAGATCCCGGCGGATCTATATGTTCCGAACAAGTGGTAACTTGTTTTCTTTCATCGGCACCAGAACGAACCTGTCCATGGGCGAAGCGCCGCGCGTTCAGGGTCTGTAGGTTATTGTGATCGCCGAGGATCAACTTGTTCTTTGTTCGATGCTTGTCGAAGTGCGATGCCTTAAGGTGCGCGCTCGAGCAATCATTGTGACCCTGTTGTGCGTGTCGCGGGAAAACGGGGTTTGAGCTGATGCCGGATTGGGATGCGAAGTATGCCGCAGCGCCGGAAGGGCTTTTTGGAAATGCGCCAAGTCAGTATGTGCGGCAAATTATGGCACGGTGGGATTTTAAAGCACGATCGGGCCTTTGCCTCGCCGATGGGGATGGACGCAACAGTCGCTGGCTGGCTCAGCAAGGGCTGGCCATGGCGGCTGTCGATCTATCTGGCGTTGCGGTTGAAAATGGTCAGCTGCTTGATTCAAAGGCTGGCGTGTATGTTGAACGCACGGTCGCCGATTTAGTGACGTGGCAGCCGTCGAAGCAGAACTTTGATGCGGTTTTCTTGATGTATCTTCAGGCTCCTGCGCAGACGCGCCTGGCGGCGCTCCGCTCAGGGTGGCAAGCCGTGTCGCCGGGCGGCTGGTTTGTTGTCGAAGGTTTCGCCAAGGCGCAAGCTGCCGGTGAAGCCGGTCCTGGAAATCCCGATTTGTTATATGGACTGGAGGAGCTTCAACGGGCTCTGGCGGGGGCAACTGTCATTGAAGCTCTATCGGGCCGAGTTCGGCTGGACGAAGGGGAGCGGCATCAAGGCCTTGCCGAAGTCGTGAGGTTCGCTGCCCGGAAAGCCTGACAAAGAGGTTTACGCCGACCAATCAGGGTAGAGCTTTTTCATTCTCGAAACAGAATCGGCGACGATGTTTTCGAGGATACCCAGATCTATGTTTGCAAGGCGCGTCACGTAGAGGCAGGAGACGCTGTGCTTGTGCTTGCCGAGTAGGGCGAGTTGCTTTTCGTATTGCTTGAAGCCTGGCATGACGTAGATGGACATCGCTGACTTGCGGGGTGAGAAGCCGGTCAGAAAGTACTCGCCGCTGTGGCCGGATTTGTACTTGTACCGGTACTGTCCGTAACCGACCATGCTGTCACCCCAGATGCGCGGATCGAAGCCAGTGGCACGGCCCATCAGGTCCAGGAGGACGAGGCTGTCTTCTCGCCGCCGTTCGTTCTCGATTGCTGCGACGAAGGCTTGGACGTCGGTATCGGTTGATTTGGTTTTGTTTTCGGCCATGACTCCTAGCGCCCGGAAACTTGTCCCCGATACAACTTTCCAAGTACCATGATTTTCCCATCCGGTAGAATCTGGGCAACGACGATTTCTCCTGAGCGGGTTGGTTCTCTGGTGAGCGCACGGATATTGACCTGGTGGCTTACGAGGACGAGGGGTGCGCTGGAATTGCGCGCGTCAAGCCATTCCTTAAGCTGCTGCGTACGCGGCGTGCGCTTTTCGTAATTCTCATAGAATGAGTTGAGGGCGGGCAGGTCGCGGACGTTGCCGAGGCCTAGCAGCTTGGCAGTCTCACGGCAGCGGCACCATTGGCTGGAATAGACGTCGGCTCGATTGATGCCGTTTTCGCGGAATCGCTCTCCGGTCGTGGTCGCCTGTTTGCGACCTGTGTCATTGAGAATCCGCTGGGTGGCGCAATTGCCGATTTGGAAGTTGTTCGGGTCGCCGATACCGGGGGCCAGTTCATGGCGCAGGATTGCGAAGGCTTCGCCAGAACGGATTGCCCGCCAGAGGGCGGCTTCGTCGGTGGCATGGGCTGGCGACAGCACCGTTAAAAAAAACCGCACTGGCCAGAAGCAAAGCCAGAGCCATTGCTCGATCCATTTGGAGACACGTGCCCACCGGCGTCTCGTTTCCCGTGGTCAAACCGCCAGTTCGATCCACACCGGTACGTGGTCGGAAGGTTTCTCCCAAGCGCGTGTTTCCTTGTCGATCCCGGCGGCTTCAAGGCGGTCGGCTGCCTGCGGCGAAAGCAAAAGGTGATCGATGCGGAT
>DAOUZE010000054.1 GCA_030665765.1 Filomicrobium sp. | reverse complement strand
CCAGCAGGCGATCTCAAGCCCGGATTGCTGGTGTCGTTGCAGCCGAACCTCAAGTGTACGCAGGCCCCGCAGGCCCAAGAACGTCTCTTCCGATCCAGTAGCGTTGCCAAGCGCGATTGATGTTCGCTTGACCTGTGGTGTTGCGCGGGCATTGCAGGTGACGCTTCCCAAAAGCGCGTCGGCATGGCCGACGATGTACTTGGTGGCGGACTGTATTGAGACGTCAACACCGTGCTCGAAGGCACGAAAATAAAGCGGTGTTGCCCACGTGTTATCCAACAGCACCCAAACGCCCCTCCTGCGAGCCGCCGCCGCAATCGCGGGGATGTCCTGCATCTCAAAGGATTGCGAACCTGGAGACTCGGTAAATATAAGCCGTGTCTTGTTGTTGATCAGTTCGCCAATGCGGTTCCCAACGAGCGGGTCATAGTAAACTGTCTTGACGCCGATCCGCGACAGAACCTGGTCACAGAATCTCCGCGTTGGGAAGTAAACGCTGTCCGTCATCAAGATCTCGTCGCCGGCCTCGACGAACGACATGATGGCGGTGGTCACGGCGTGCAGACCGGAGGTGGCAAGAACCGTGTATTCGCCACCCTCCAAAAGCCGGATTGCCTCACATAGGGCATCCGTTGTCGGCGTCGTGTTGCGTCCGTAGGTGTAGCGCTGGTCGTAAGTCAGCAGTTTCTCAAGTGACGGGAACAAAACCGTAGAGCCGCGATACACGGGCGTATTGACGAAGCCGTGTGCCGCGAAGGGGTCTCGGCCACCATGCGTCACGAGACTTGCGGAACCTTGCGGCGGGATTTGGTCGTTTTTGTCGGTCATCGCTTACCTGTTGGCGGCCTTAGAATCGCGCATTTCACCGATCGGAAGTGTCGGATCAAGAGGACAAGAGGCGTAAAGTTGCGCACTCTTTGCGCACAGGTGCGACCTACACGCAACGATCACCTGCCGAAATGGCTGTTCGGCTTTGATAATGTGTCACAAACGCATTGGTGGGACTATCGTGCGCGTGCTTTGGCACAAGTGAGTACATCGAGCGTATCGCCGGTACGGCGTCGGGTTTGAGGGGACATGAACTCTGTTGTGGAAATCAGCGGATTCGCCGCTATCGCGGTGCTTGCCGCACCTCTCCTCTTGTCGACCCTTGCGTTGTTCTTGGCCCTGGTCTGGCCCGTTGCGGCCGGCCCTGTATCGCCGGGAACCGCGTCGGCGTCCGACCGTGTGCCAGATAGAGGGGAACTGTCCCTGAAGTCGGATCAAATCGGAACGCACGGCCTCGAAGTCCGGGCAGAACAGGAGCCTAACATCTTTTATAACCCTGGCACTGTCACATCAAAGAACAACGGAATGGCTCGCGATGAAAGCGCCGGCCCGTTGCCAACTCAATCGCCGCATAACGATGTCCAAACTCGACCATTGCCGGTCCCCGATGCGGCTAACCTCGACCCACGCGCGGTGCAGGCTCGCGACTTGCTGACTAAGGCGCTCGATTTTCGCGCCGCAGGCGATGACGTATCGGCTGCCGATTACCTGCGCCAGTCAATCAAGCTTGCCTCGACTATACGCAACGACCAATTGCACGCACTTGCACGTTTGGAGCTCGGCGACATGGCGGAGTCAGAGGGAGATCTTATTACCGCCTGCGAGCATTGGCAGTTGGCACGATCATTGTTCGAAGGCGAACGGCGCGCCAATGACGCTGGCGTTTGCGAAACCCGGATGGCGCGGAACGGCTGCCCGACCGACTGGGTGCTCACGGATTTCTAAGCGGCCGTCGCTATTGAACCAGCACTTCGACACGGGCCAGTTGATTGTCCTCGACCTTGAATTCCTGTTCGAATTTTCGCCCGTCGTTAAGCGCAGTTACTTTGTAAGTGCCCGGAGCCAGAATGTGCGTCGGCAATGCCCCGACACTTCGCGTTACGACTTTTCCCTCCGGCGTTGCGATGGTCCACTGCGTTTCTGGTAGCGCCTCGCCTCCGGGCCGAGTGACCAGCCCAAGCGTAACCCTCGCTGCCGCATGCGCAATGGCGACTTCCGTGAGCTTGCCAGCTTCAACTGAGACCTCGGCTTCCACATGCGCGTTCGCACCCCCATAGGTTGAGCGCAAAAAGTAGATGCCGGCGTTGAGCCGGATGATCACACCCGGTCGGGCTTTGGTCATGATCTGTCGGCGCTGGCCGGACTGATCGGTCTCCGCCAAATAAATGTCGAAGTTGACTGTTGTGTCGGGGACCTTCTGTTCACCGGCATAGGCCGTAAGGCGCAGCCCGCCGGCGTTGAGAATAAACGTCTCCTGCTTTCTTGCCCCGGTACTCACGGTAATCCGCTTGGTCAGATAGGAACGGCCGTAGGCGACATTGACGAGATAGGTTCCAGGATCAAGCTGCATTGTAGGAGACGGGCTTTGGCGCTTGGTCAGCAGCTGCGGCTTGCCGGAGCCCCGTTTGGGGTCAGTGTAGACCCGCCATGTGACATCGCGGGTGAGGCGTTGTCCGTCTTCCGTCAAGCGCGCCAATAAGTTGACGCCCGCCCCCCCTTTAGGTGTTGTAAGCGCCTCGCGTGCCCGTCGAACAGCCTCCGACTCGACCGCCTCCTTTTCCGTCGGTTTGCTTTCGGTCGCCCAACCCTCCTCAGGTGCTGGGACGACTTTCGTTTCGGGATCCCAGCCCGGTCCTTGTTGCGCGATCGCCTCAGGTCTGTTTGACGGGCAAAGTCCGTCACCACAGGCGATAAGGAGCCCGGCAAGTAGAATGGCGATGGTTCGGTTTCGGAGCATGGATGTCCTTCCGGCAGCTGCGTAATTCCAAACCAACGGGCTCATTGGACACGGAGTTCGACGGTCTTGGCGTCGCCGGCCGCGACTTCGAACGTCCCCTCCACGATGCCCTTCCGCGTCTCACAGCGTACGTTATAGAAGCCAGGTGCCAGCAGGCTCCTGGGCGACCCCTGCTGCGTGCGCCAAACGAGTGCACCCGAGGAATCGAGCACCTCCCAGAATTGCCCGGTGAGGGCCCGTCCCTGAGCGTCGCTCACTCGAAGCCTGACGTCTCCAGCCATAACATTGAGCGAAAGGACTCTGTTGTCGCCGGACGACAGGTTCAGATCCTGGATCGTGCGGACATTGCGCGCACCAATCTCCGCCAGAATGCGATAGCGGCCTGGCGGAATGATAAACTGCGCAGGCCTGGCACTGCTGCGCGCGACCAATTGCAATGGGTCGAGTGAGAATAACTTGTAGACGATAGGGCGCGGTCTAGAATCGGCTCCAACCGGAACTTCAGCGTCGACAGCAATCTGCGCTATGTCGAGGCTCAGCGACCTACTGATGCTGCGGCCGGCGCTAAGTGCGACGCGGCCGCTGGCGTTGGCGAGGCCGGATTTGACCTCCGTGTAATACGTCCCTGCGGGCAGTCTGAAGACCGGCCGTGGTGCCGTCGACCTTGCAACGATGCGGCGTCCCCCCGGTTTATCGGGGTCGTCGACCGAGACAGTGAATTCATACCCCCCAGGCGGCACTTCGCCCCCGAGTGCGCGTGCCGACAGCCTCAACTCGCTGACGCGCAAAGGAAGGGAGAGCTCTTGCCGCTCGCCGGCCGACACCTTGACCTCGCGCTTGACCGACAGCCCTCCGATTTCGGCGTCGACTTCGTAGCTCCCCGCCGGCAGAACGAGCTCACTTTTGCGGTAGGGGCTGACAACGAGTGGCGCGGCCTTCGTATCGCCGGCGCGTTTGACGGTGAACAGCGTTGGTATCGCGGGATCCGGACCATCCACCGACAACTTCAATAGGCCAGCATCGAACACGGCTTTGACGGCCGTCGGCCCCTTCTCGCCGACTACGGCGTTGGCAGCGAATTTGACCCGACCGAGAGAAGCGTCAATCCAATACGCCCCCGCAGCCATCGGCACAGCAAAACGCGGCTCCAAAACGTCCAGGAGCGGCAGCGTTCCCGCATCAGGCGCGGAAGCGCCCTTGAACACCCTCCAACGCACGGGCTTTTGCACGGCCTTGTCGCTATTGCCAAGCACCGCACTCAACACAAGATACGGACGCCCATCGGGGTCGAAGCGTCGCCTTGTGCGTTTGGCGAACCCAGGCCGCCGTTTCAGTTTCGGTTTCCCGATGCCACGCATTGCAAGCTTCACGGCTTTTGATATAGCCGCTTCGGCTTGCCGCGCGGTCTCGGCAGGAAAGAACCGCCCCTTTGTCGCTCGTGAAATACAGGTGATGGAGCGGTCGGGTCGGGATAGACCGAGCCCCACCGTATGGATTCTCAGTGTTGGCCGCTCGGTGGCAATGCGCTTGGCGACCGCACAGGGGTCCTGCCGGCAATTGTCCGGACCGTCGACCAATAGAACCATGCTGGCTACTTTTCGGTCTTCATAAAGGTCAAGGCTCTTATTCAGAGCGGCTGAGATGGGACCTTTTCCGCGTGGGCTGATCGCGTTGAGTGGAGCCAGTGTCTTAGCTGCTGACCGTATCGCAGGTGGCGATGCAATATCAACACGAGTGCAGCCTGGTCCGATGGTGATCAAGCCGGTTTTGAGGCGGGGTCCGGATGCGGCGAGCGCTTTCTCAAGCGCCGAATGCGCGACTTCGAACTTGTTACCCCTGCCGCCGGGTAGCTCGCCCCACATCGAACCGGAGGCGTCTAAAACAATAAGCAAGGTTCCCGCCGCATCCTGCGCAGCCACGGGCGACACAGCCGCGCTGTGGATCAAGGTGGTCAAGGCACCCAGCAACGCAATGCTGATTTTGCTTGCCGAATTCTCTAACAAAGTCATCCTCCCAGTCCTTTGCCCGCGGACCGTTCACATGGCCGCGACAGCCTCCGCGTTTTGAAATATACCGAAGTAGGCGCCAAAGCCATCCTGGCGATCGCAACCTTGATGGAGACACATGACTAGCAACGAGACACTATCGTTCCTCTCCAGCCGCCGCTCGTTGAAGCCGACGATGTTCGCCGAGACGGGACCCTCGAACGAACAAATCGAGCAGATGCTGAAGCTTGCTGCTCGCGTTCCCGACCATAAGAAACTCAATCCGTGGCGATTTATCGTCTTCACCGGGAAAGCGCGCGACCAAGCCGGAGAGCTGTTCGCTAAAGCCTGCCTGGCCGAGGACAAACAAGCCCCCTCCGATGTTCGTCTGCAGACTGAGCGCGCACGCTTCCGGCGGGCTCCGGTCGTTATCGCCGTTGTCAACCGCTTTATCGAAAAGCCAGGCGTGCCGGAGGTCGAGCAAATCCTTTCAACCGGTGCTGCGACCTTCAATCTTTGCCTGGCCGCGAACGCTATGGGGTTTGGCACGTGCTGGATTACGGAATGGATTGCGTATTCCCCGACGGTTGTGACCGGGTTAGGCCTCGCCGGCCACGAACGGATCGCGGGCTTTGTCTATGTCGGTCAGGCTGCCGAGCGCCAAGACGATCGCTCCCGTCCGGTTCTTGAGGATCTCGTTACTTATTGGCAGGGCTGAACCTCAAACCGGGGCAGGCATCTTCTCAATACTGGAACTGCTCCAAGAGAATGCGCTCATCGAGGTCGTGCCCAGCATTGAACATCATCAGCAACTCAACGTCGTTGTCTTGCTCAACATCAACCCGCAAGACGTCGCGGATTTCATAGTGATCACCGGCCGCACTCACGGGCCGTTTGAAGGGTTCAAGAATCTCAAATGAGATTTTTGCCGTATTGGGAAGCAATGCGCCGCGCCAACGTCTAGGGCGAAACGGACTGATTGGCGTCAGTGCGAGCAGCGGGGCATTGATCGGTAGAATGGGGCCGTGTGCCGACAGATTGTAAGCGGTCGATCCAGCCGGCGTCGCCACCAGCGCACCATCGCAAATCATCTCCTGCATCCGCGGCTTCGAGTCGACGCAGATGGCCAGTTTAGCGGCTTGATAACGTTCACGGAACAACGACACTTCGTTGACTGCCAGCCGCCGGTGGGATTCACCGTTACGGTCAATCGCCGTCATTGCCAAGGGATGGATCCGTGAGATGTGGGCTCCATTGAGCCGCTCAATCAGGTCTTCCTCAGTGTATTCGTTCATGAGGAAGCCCACCGAGCCACGGTTCATACCGTAGATCGGAATGCGGTCATGCATGTGCGCATGTAGCGTCTGCAGCATCAAGCCGTCGCCGCCAAGCGCGACGATGGCGTCGGCCTGATCGGGGGCGGCATTGCCGTAGCGATGGGCAAGCCTCCGCAAGGCACTGCGGGCCTCAGGAACAGAGGAGGCGATGAACGCGATGGACTCAAACTCGTACGAAGGGTGGACCATGCTACATTTCAAAGTGGCTCAATCAAGGGAGGCATTCGCCGGTGGACCAGAACGATACCCCGATCATTGTCTACACGACATGGCCAGACATCTCATCTGCAAAGCGTATCGCAGGTGAAATTGTCGGCATGCGTCTTGCCGCCTGCGTTAATATTACTCCCGGCATGATCTCGGTCTATCGATGGCAGGGCCAACAAGAAACCAGCGAAGAAGTGGTGTTGATCATCAAGACGCGGGCCGCTCAGCTTGAGTCTGTGGTAAGCGAAGTCGAAGCTCGGCACCCTTATGATACGCCAGCGATACTGAGCTGGCCGGCCACGGGTGGGTCGGCCGCTTACGCGGACTGGATCGCGCAGATGACCTCGTCGCCGGGCAACTAAACAGGTGTCACCGGCCAGCACACACACATATGTTGCCGGTGTCTCTAAAACAGGGATTGGTTGCTTTTTTACGCAAAGCGCCAAGTCAGGCGCGTTTAAGGGTTAATCGAACGACTCACCAAAAGCCTGCCGCATCAGCGCCCGCCGACGCGCCCGTTTTCTAGCCGTCTTGGTGTAGCTCCGCGCTTTACGGGAAGCCTTTGATTTCGAACGCGTCCTCGCCGGGGAGCTGCGCGAACGACGTGCGGGTTTATGCAGTCGGGTCTGTTGCAGCGGTTTGGCGCGGGCCAATGGTTGCGACTGAGTTAGAGGCGGAGCAACGCCAGGCGCCGTGTACAACGAACCCGCCCGGTCTGAGGCCGGGCCACCGACCGCCATGCGGCCCTCGAGCGGCGCGCGCCGCTGCCATGATCCCGCGACACCCGCCAGCTGACCGTTGCTGCGAACCAGACTTGCTGTCGGCGCCGTCAGCCCATCCTTGGTTTCTGGTGTTTGCGCCGTGATCGCATAAGGCAGGCAGCGGCCGCTGGACGATTTTGTGTAGCCGTGTTGGCAAGGTTTGCCACAGACAGCACCTTGTTGGGAGCGCAGCAACGACAGCATGAAGTGGTCGGGTTGATCGGTGGGAAGTGTTGAGTTGAGATTCTGCAGGAAGGCGCGAATGGCGTACTTGGAACCTGCGCCCCACGATCCGTCGAGCTTGCCGCTGTAGCAGCCCACACGCCGCAGTTCGGTTTGTAGATCGCGGACCAACCGCCAACGTTCCGAGCCACTGAGTTCGCGGCCGTCTAGCGAACGGCTTGACCCACCAGTGATTGCTGCCGGACGGCGAACGACTTTCGCGTCCCAACCATTCGTGCGCACGATTTTTGGTGCGGAGTTGAGGATCGATGGCGTTGACTGACTTACGGTTCTTACGTATGCCCCGTGCTCGGCTGGATCTATTTTCGCCATGTTGCGTCCAGGAGAGAATGTCCTGGCAACGGGCTCGATGGTGTTGGTGTCCAGAGTGCGATGTGACGTCGGAGTCAGTATTCGCGACACTTTGGCGAAGTGCACATGCTTCTCAAGGGTGTCCGGATAATAGGCGTGAACGCCTACGCCGAGACCCAAAAGCATGAGCAATAGACCTGCAATACTCCGCATAACACAAAATCCCTGTGCACTTACTCTTGCTGCCGTGACAGCACATGGTCGCCGGCAACATCACTAAGCTTGGTCCGCACAACTTCAATCAGGCAGTGCAAAAAGGATGAACACGCTAGCCATTTGCTGCATGCTTGAGCTCGAGACGACTATAAGCCTATGGGTACTCAACACCTTAGCCTGCCAGGCGGATCACAGCAACAGCCGATACAACCATTAATTAAATGTTACCGTCATGGTACTCGCCAAATGCGGCGAATTGATTGTGACCCTGCCGGTGCAGTTGCGCAACGAAGTCTT
Organism: Filomicrobium sp.; assembly: GCA_030665765.1. GTDB lineage: Bacteria > Pseudomonadota > Alphaproteobacteria > Rhizobiales > Hyphomicrobiaceae > Filomicrobium. The sequence continues at coordinate 7,707 of DAOUZE010000054.1, read as the reverse complement.
GAATTCAAAACAGCGCGACGCCTATGAACTTCGCGCAACACACAACGGGGACCCAAAGTCCACATACTCGATCTATGAGTCCCAAGTGGATAAAGCCACCACCTGTTGTGGATATCTAGGTTTTTGGGCATTTAATCTCGGTCCAGATCGGGACCGTCTCCCCTGCCTAACGATTCATCCGATTCCAGCCGATTCTTCTCAAATCATTACTAGAGAGCTGATTCTGCTGATTCTTATGCGCGAATCGCATAACTTGAACTTTGAGAGGGTTACATTCCGCGTAACATTTACGACAGCCTGCAAGTCCTAGTCAGCTGTCCACAGGGAGAAAGCAAGCGGCACTTGCTCCTGTGGAATATGCCTAGGTGTTTTGCGGGTAAGCCAACTTGCTGCGTCGTCTCGATCACACTTTGCGCCTCTGCCGGAACCATTTGGGGATGGAGCCGGATGCTCATGGGGGAGCTGAAGTTAGGGATCGCTGGGCGAGGCTTTTTCTGCGTCGGTTGGAGCACCTGTTCGCCTCTCGGCAGGTTTAGTGCACAGGCTGGGCCCGTAGCGTTTTTCGCCAGCCCATTTGAGGGAGAGGGCAATGAGACATGCTCTAGGCGTATTAGGTATTCTGGCTGCCGGTGTATTACTCGTCGTGTCAGCGGCCATGAATTACCGGTTCGGATTGAGTCTCGGGAAAACCGAGTTGGACGGACAGATCTATGGTGTGGCCAGCGCGGCGGCCGACTGTATGAAAGCTCTGGTTCCGTTTTTCTTATTCGCCGCAATCAAAAATAGGGCGTGGAGCCAAGCGGCCGCGTCTATGTTGGTCTGGGGGGTGGTTATGGCATATTCGCTGACCTCCGCCTTTGGCCACGCCGCGCTGAACCGCTTTGATGTAGCGGGCCAGCGTGCCCACGTCTCGAACATCTATCAAGAGACGCGCTCTGAGTTGGCCAGTGCCAGGGAACAGTTAGGCTGGATCCCGCAGCACCGACCAATGATGGCCGTCAAAGCCGAGATCGAGGGCTTTAAGGGAAGTAAGCGCTGGCGCGCCACCAAGGCGTGCACCGACGCAACGATAAAGAAAAGCATCGCTTTTTGTGACAATTATCGCGCTTCGGTTGCTGAGCTTGCTTCAGCTGAGAGGGCAGCTGCGCTAGATGCGCGGATTGTCAAGGCACAAGTGAAACTTGCCGGATTCGACGGTGGCAGCGTTAATTCGCAGGCTGACCCGCAAGCAGCGGTTTTAGCCAAGCTAACCGGTGTCGATCTTGAGAGTATTCAGCTCGCGATGACTGTGTTTATCGCTCTGCTGCTCGAGGTTGGATCTGCATTTGGCATGTTTATCGCCTTCTCGCAGTGGCGCATCTATGAACGCCACACGCCGGCCGCGCCCATGATGGCGACGGTCAGCACCGCTGCGGCAGCGGTGGCGGCACCTGAAACACATCAGGTTCCCGTTGCGATAGAAAAGCCGCGTTCTGGCGCCAATGACAATCCGACTGAGTCGGAAAGAGTGTCTGCTGCGCCCACACGCCTCGTTGCTCCCGAAAATGATGTGGAGCGGTTCTACAAGGAAAGAGTTGAGACACAAGATGGATCGAGCCTTACTGCAACAACGCTGTACGAAGATTATTGTGCTTGGTGTGAAGTACAGGAGAAAGAACCTCTAGCACTTCCAACGTTTGGTCGTGAGTTTGGAGAATTGGGAGTTCAAAAAGCAAAGATTGCAGGACGGGTACGGTACATTGGTATCGCACTAAAATCCGAAGTGGGACTGAAGGGGGATACGAATAAGCCCGCCTTCATTGTGAAGGCCGCCTGATTTAGTCAGGTGTCGCAAAGGGCCCCGCAAGGGGCCTTTTGTTTTTGGAGAACACATCACACCGGCTTGCCGTGTGTTGACTAACAAAAAGAGGGCGGCCCCTAGGGGCCGCCCTCTTTTCTGTTCTTTGCTTCTGATCGGATTATAACGGCGCGTACGCAGGGTCAACTTGAACTGGCGAAAAAAAGCGCAGCTTACTCCACCATCAGAGGCCCAGATTTAATTTTCGGCATTATCTGCGGTAGACCGGAAGCTTCACAGTCGGCAATTACATTGAGTTTTCCATTACCTTCCATGTGGAAACGGTCGGCAACCATTGCGAAGCATTTAGAATCTTGGTTCATTTCAGAATTGCCACTAATTATAATGCGCCACTGAGGTGCATACACGACGCCTTCGATTTTAAGGGACCCGCCACCACGAATAATAGTTTCATAAATTGGACTGTAAGAACTAGGCTTGCGGTCAATCAACACAAACCCTGGAAATTCGCCTTCGCCTTCTGCTGGAGCCTTTAATAAAACGTTGGCGCCACCCTGCACATTAAAAAATGTATTGCTCCCCATGAAGAATATCGTCACCCCTGCTTCGCCATTCAACGTCGAGCCTGCTTGAACGTCTAAATCGCCGTCCTTTATGATGTAAACGCCTTTCTCCAATTTGACATCCGCGTGAGGCTTCAACGACGTGCTGCCGCAGTACACCCCTGGCTTGAGCAAATGACTCCCTTTTTTCAGGGTTTTATTATTGTGATCGCATTTGGTTGTTAGCGGCGAATAATCCCACATCTCTTTATGAAAGGGGTCGTCCAGCCGATTGCACTTGAACGGACGCGGTCCGAAATGTTCGGCGCCGTCAACCCCTCCATGCATGCAAAAACCCTTAGCAGAAGCAACCGAAGCACCTACCGCGCTCATAGCGGAGCTGCTGCTTGAGTTTACCCATACCCAGCAATTCTTGGAATTGGCTTCGTTAATACCCTGGAGGTGGAAAGAATCCGGCAGCGATTTGTTTAGCGCCAAAATGCAGGCAACGCCCCCGTTTTCAATTTGTGGCCGCGCGGCAGCCCTGACCTGCAGTGGTATCTCGTCTAGCCCGATCAGTTTAAGGATAGATGTTGGATAATTATAGCTTGCTGTTACGCTTACTACAGAATTCGATACATTGATTGTTTTCGTTACGCCAGAGAACGAGAGCTGAGATACGTTCGTTTTATATATTTCAGTGGCGGCAGCAAGACGAATTTCGTCAGTAGTAGCTGGGAGGCGACCACCTGCGATCGCTGTTTCGTCAGCGAGACTCTGAAGCTGCTTGAAGGCACTCTGCGCCAGGCCAAAATCAATCGCACCTCCCATAACAGCAAATGTAGGAAGTGCCAACAAGCCAAAAGTCATTGCAACGTTGCCGTTGCGGTTGAACAAGAAGTTTCGGATTGATTTCATTGGAATAAACCACATTTGGAGTGAAATTTCACTGACCATATGTAGACCAAAAGAGCTTCAATACTCAGAAGCGGATCTGTAAAATTTTAAAGATCAAGAAGTCATCCGTTTAATTGCTTTCCGTGCGAATAAATAAGTGAGCTGTAAGACGACCTCAGTCTTCGCGGCTGCAGACGGTTGCAATAACGCTGTCGTTGCGATGTGCGGAGGTACGTTGCCTTGGTTCAAGCCGGGTGGGCAGGTCTTTCAGTAGATGCGTCGGCGGTTGGTTGCGACGATGTCTTATCCGCATGCGGCATGCCAGACTGCAGCACCCAATCGTGTTCCGCCGCCAACCATTTGGCGGGCGGTTGCCGGATGCATTGGAGCATTTTAATGGTCTTTGGGTTCGGCTGGACAACTCTAAGTATTGTTATGGCGGACGTGTAGATGGCGGAGCTTCTGCTTGGACCAAGTCAGTCTGTTCATGGGGGTGACATCGACAGCTGCTCAGTGAATTGGGGCAAGTTGAGTTTGTCTAGCTTTGAGTGCGACTTTCAGCTTCAGTGCTCGTCCGTCGCCATTGACGGCAACGCGTCGTGCAGGCTGTTCGCTTCGAGTGGTAATTTTGAAGGATATCGATCGGTAGTTGTTTGTTGGGTCAGCGCATTGTGACTAGGTCAACCGGCCCTACAATCATCCTCTGACGTTGAATTTGTAAAAGAAGAGATCTGACTATTGATTTCGCGAGGATGATGGCCTGTTCGAAACGCATACTCTGCGCGCTCCAAGCCCAATAAACGTTCCAACCTAGGACCAAATGAATTCCCGCATGGGGCCTCGTCTACCAGGTTTCTATGTAACCAGTGCTGAGATGGGATTATGAGCCAGACTATTTCCGTTACTCTCAAACTCTATGCGTCACTTGGCACCTATCTACCGCCAGGTGCCGAACGCAACACGGCCAAGGTCGAAGCGAAGTCCGGCGCGACGATCCAGTCACTGCTAGATAGTCACGCCATACCAAGAGAAGCATGCCACCTCGTGCTGTTGAACGGGATCTTCCAGCCACGCGAAGGCAGGGCATCCGCAACGCTGAACGAAGGCGACGCGGTTGCCGTGTGGCCGCCGGTTGCGGGAGGTTGAACAGATGACGCAATTTGGATCGGAAAGCATGACGGCAAGCCCACCCATCGAAAAGGTGATGACCCTGTCCCAGTCGGAGTATGCAAAGTCGATCACCGCGTTTGCCGGGCAGCAAGCTGGTCAGGCAGCCGCCACCGGAGAGCCGGTGGTCCTTGTCGTCGGGAATGGGCAAGCCGTTATTACGTTCGCCAAGATCGACGGATTTTCATTCAGTGGGCTGGTTGAGTTGCCGCGAGCCAGGGTCGTCATTGATTTCAAAGATGTTTGCAAGGCCGATGCGGACGACCTACTGCGCCGCTTTGACATCGCTTTCCAGCGTGGCGGGGGCTGAACGCCGGCTCCCTACGAAGAGGAATGAGGAGCCGGCCACACCGCGTTCGGCGTGCTATCGCCTATCTTTCCGGTGATGAGTAAGGCGAACGCATACTCGAGTGCGGTCTCCTTCAAAGACTCGAAGCGTCCCGACGCACCGCCGTGTCCAGCCTCCATGTTCGTGCGCAACAATACGAGATTGTCTGAAGTGTTGAGCTCTCTTAGTCGGGCAATCCATTTTGCCGGCTCCCAGTAAGTGACCCGAGGGTCCGTCAGACCCGCGACAGCGAGGATATGCGGGTAGGACTGTTTGGACACGTTGTCGTAGGGGCTGTATCCGCGGATAGTCTCGAAATCCGCCGCGCTCTCGATAGGGTTGCCCCATTCGGTCCATTCCGGTGGGGTTAGCGGCAAGTCCGCGTCAAGCATTGTATTGAGCACGTCGACGAATGGTACGTTGGCGACAATACCCGTGAAGAGTTCCGGCGCCATGTTGGCCACGGCACCCATCAACATGCCGCCGGCCGAGCCGCCCTGCGCAACGATGCGGCCGCGCTGCGTGAGGCCGGCTTCGGTAAGGTGCTCGCCAGCCGAGATGAAGTCCTCGAATGTGTTCGTTTTCGCCTGACGCTTGCCGTCCTTGTACCAACGGTACCCTTTCTCCTTGCCGCCGCGCACATGAGCGATCGCGTATATGAAGCCCCTGTCAACGAGCGAAAGGCGTGCCGTCGCAAAGGAAGCCGGCATAGAGATGCCGTAGGAACCGTAGCCGTAGAGAAGGACAGGCGCCGTGCCGTCGAGCGGTGTGTCCTTGTGGTAGAGCAGTGTCACAGGCACGGTCTCATCATCATGCGCAGGAGCATGAAGACGCCGCGTAATGTAGTTGGCAGGATCATGTCCACTCGGGACTTCCTGCTGTTTACGCAACGTCCGCGAACGCGATTCGATATCGTAATCATAGACTGCGGCCGGCGTCGTCATTGACGAATAGGTAAAACGAATGATCTGCGTGCCGAATTCATACCCATGCGAGAGGCCCAGACTGTAGGCTTCCTCATCGAACGCAACAGAATGCTCAGCCTCATCCTTAAAACGCCGGACGACGATCCGCGGTAGACCATCCTCACGTTCCAGTCGAACCAGGTGGCCGGCATATGCCACCATATCGAGAATAAGGCGGCCCGGCTTGTGCGCCACGGTTTCCCGCCAGTTATCACGCTCAGGTGCGGCGAGCGGCGCCTCGACGATGCGGAAGTCCTCGGCATCCGCGGAATTGGTTAGGATGATCAGTTCTTCGCCGTGATGCTCGACGCTGTATTCGTGACCGGTCTCGCGGGCGGCGATCAATCGTGATGGGCTGGCAGGGTCATTCGCGTCGACAAGGTGGACCTCGCTGGTTTCATGGTCGTGCGCGATGATAGTGATGAACCGGTTCGACTGAGTCTGGCCGAGGCTCACATAGAAAGCTGGGTCGGCCTCTTCATAGATCAGGACATCGTCTTCGGTCACTGTTCCCAAAACATGCCGGAACACCTGCCGCGGCCGGTGGTTGTCATCAAGGCGCACGTAGAACAAGGTTTTGGAGTCATTGGCCCAAACCATATCGGCGCTGGTATTAGGAATGACGTCGGCGAGTTCCTGAGCGGTCGCAAGATCGCGGATGCGAACCGTGTAGTATTCCGAGCCTTTGTCATCAACGCCGTAGGCCAGCAGGCGGTGGTCGGGACTGTGGTCGGAGCCACCAAGCGACCAGTAAGCGGTACCTTCGGCCTCCATATTCCCATCCAGCAAAACGGAAATTTCGCCACCGTCGCGCGGGCACCTGCAAATCTGAGCGTATTGGCCGCCGGTGATGTAGCGAGCGAAATAGGCCCAAGGACCGTGCGGCGCAGGAACGGTACTGTCGTCCTGCTTGATGCGCCCCTTCATTTCTTCAAACAGATGCTGTTGCAGTTCTTCGGTGTCGCCTAAGACGCCTTTGGTGTAGGCGTTTTCCGCTTCCAGATATGTGCGGATGCGTGGTGAGAGTCTGTCAGGCTCACGCATAACGGCCTGCCAATCGTCATCGCGCAGCCAGGCGTAGGGGTCGATGAGCTGCACTCCGTGGAACGTCGCACTCATCGGTTCTTTGGTGGCCTGGGGCGCCGCCTGCGGGACGCTGGCTTGGAAGGGCGTGGTCATTTGGAGGGGGCCTCTTCGGCGTTAGGGCGGGGGGTGACCGAAAATGTGCGGTCGCAGACGAGGGTAATCAGGTCCAGCGCGGATTGTAAAACGGCCCGCACAATGGTGCGTCGCACTAATTGTGATGGTATTGGAGTTAGACATAGTGCCAAAAACTAAGTTGAAGTCAGTTGAGACTTGTTGACACCAATTTAGTTTTCATGTCCAAGAGTATTGGAGGCGCGGCACGAAACAGCGACCAAGCCACGTCTGAGGTTCGATCCAGTGTTTCGGTGTCTGGATTGGCCTGTAGAAGCCCTTTAACCTTTCTGTGAACGAGTATTGACTTCATTGACCATGTTAGTGGATGAGCAGACCATGACCGCAAACCGGTCTGAGGGGAACGGACAGATGGAAGACGAGGCGAATGCCGTTCTCGTGGAGCTGACGGCCAGGATCGTCTCGGCCTACGTGAGTAATAATAGCGTCCAGGCCAACGAGTTGCCGCAACTCATTAGCGAGACGCATTCCGCCCTGGCTATGGCTTCCGGAGATGCTGCCCCTGTCAAGCGGGAAGAATTGAAGCCGAAGGTCCCCGTCAAGCGGTCGGTCATGCCCGATTACATCATCTGTTTGGAGGACGGTAAGAAGTTCAAATCGCTCAAGCGGCATTTGCGGACCCACTACAATTTGACCCCGGAAGAGTACCGCTCCAAATGGGGCCTGCCACATGACTATCCGATGGTGGCGCCAAACTATGCTAAGGCGCGCTCGGACTTGGCCAAGAAAATGGGGCTCGGCACTAAACGCGATTAGTCGCTGTTTCCCCGATTGACTACTGAGGAGCGCATC
>DAOUZE010000092.1 GCA_030665765.1 Filomicrobium sp. | reverse complement strand
TAAGCGACCGGTCGCGGAACGGGCAGCCACGTGGCCGATCCGGGGGCGGGGCCAACTCGTGCTTGGCGCCATTGGCCGGTGGATCGGCCTTGGGTGCAGCTGAATCGGAATTCGGCGCCTCGGGCTGCGGTGTGCTTCCCGTCGAAGGAGAGGATCCCTCTTCGGTCTGAGCGGAACCTGGATGAACGGCCGACAGTGTTAGGGCGAGCAAACACAGTTGCCCCAGAACCAACCAACTGCGTTGACGTCCCGGAGCATTCGTGGATGGCAGGTGGGATCGGAACATTTCTATCGTCTCCAATTCTTCCGCCGTCAGATGCGTTTCCCAGTGTGATGCTTAACGAATTCGCCAGTGGTACCGACCGGACCGGGCAACGCCGCTCCTCGTCAATCTGGCAACTTTGTCAATCCAAGGCCGCAGCAGAGATCGGTGCCGCCAATCCCGTCTTAAACATCGAGGCACGGGAATTTGGTCGGGAGACTCCCATGGCGCGGCGCCGCCCGCAAGCGGGAAAGAGATTGCCAGCATTCATAAAACTTTCCACCTGTCCCAAATTGAAACCGGTGGGCTGGCGTTGAATTTGCTTTGGGATACCCGAAACTTGCAACAAGGGCTGAGAGCAGATGGGCATTTGGCACCCAGAAAAAGACTTGACACCGAATCCGCACGAAGTTGAATTCATGGCTGAAACACTAGAGGCCCATCACGGCCTACTGGCGGCCCAAGTCGCTGATTTCTTTTCGACATACCATGGCTATCAAGGCGATGCGGGAAGGTCCTGGGCCTGGGCCGGGGTTGCGGCAGTCGTACGCGAGCGCGAACGCGAACGCGCGGAGTCTCCGCTGCTTTGAAGGGGCCTACGTCGTGCAGATTAGAGCGAAAGCTGAAGGCTCGCGTGGTGCAAATGGACGGCGCGCGCCATAGGCTGGGGCTGGATGTGGCGATCTGGAGTGCTTGGCGGGTCTGCTAAGCGACTGCCTTCAATGGTTGCCGCTGGACTACATCCTGGTGCCAAGGACCAATGTCCAAAAGGACTTGAATTCGGTGCGAGGGTCTTGGACCAGAGCAAGTCCTGCTTCGCGCGCATCGGCGAGCAACAGGTTCTTGTTGTGGCCTTCGCTTTCTTTCCAACCGCGCATCACTTCATCGAAGGTAATCTGACCGGTGCCGACGTTCTCAGCTGCGAGGCGAGGTTTGTAACCTGTGCGCTTAACCCTATCCCACGGATTGGAGCCGTCCGAGCCATAATGCGAAATTCGATCCCACTTCGACAAATCACGTGAGTGCGCTTTGGCCGCCGTAGAGAGCTTCGCATTGAGCTTGAGCGGCTTCAGGCCGTTTTGTGCGCGATATCCGTTGATGACCGCGATGGCACGATCGGGATCAAGACGCGTGCTCGAATAATTTCGATCGGAGAGGGCACCCTTCGGCGCGGTCTCGAAAGTCCCGACCGGGATTTGGTCGTTGAGACTGGCAACCTTCGTGCCCACTGTGCTGTTGCGGTTCGCTGAATAGCCGAGGCTGGCCGAAGGGGTCAGCTGGGTGATCGACGGGGTGTCCGATCCGCCATCAGCGAAGCCTGTCGAAAGGGTACTCGGCCCTGTACTGCAAGCAGCAACGAGGCAACCCGCCATGGCTGTCACAGACGCGATGCGGCACATACGCAATACTCCTAGTACAATACGCGCGATTTCCGCCCGAACCATTACAGCAACCTTTTAACGCGACGTTAACGATAACTCAGAGCAAATCCTTTTTTTAAGACTCGGATTCAACGCAAAGGCTTTCAGACGGTGATCGGATTCATGTCCCAATACCGGTGTTTCAGACTCGGCATTCCATAGAGTAAAATGCCTGAAATGATTGGGAGTTTTCCCGACATCCCAAGACTTTTTCCCCACATCTTCCCATAGTCGCGACGCACGTTATTGAGATCCCTGTCTGTTTCCTGCATTTCGCGAGAAAATCGTGACACCAGTTGGGCGGCGGCTGGGCAAAACGCGGGCGGTGACCGCAAACGCGTTGTTGTCGGAGCTGACAAAGGACTTTAGCATCGGTCGATGGAAGCCTGATTAAACACACAGCTAGAAAGAACAACTGATAGCGCTTGCCGAGAATCTGATGGGGATTGATCCCCTCATGTCGTACTTCCAGTAATAGATACCAAGGTTGGTAAATAGTCTCCGCGACGGAGAGCAACGGTTGACGCTATCCGCATGAAAGTAGTGCAGGTGCTCGCCGTGCAACGTGAAGTTTAAAAAAATTGAAGAAGCGACCCGCAATATGTCCGTCCCAATCATGGTCGCCCTATTGGGCCGCATTTACGTCCGGCAGCAAGAAGACGACAAGCTTGACGATGCTGCAGCCCGCATCCGTGAAGCACAGTCACTTCTGCATGCGGAACATGAACGGCTTTTCCTCAATGAGACCGTCGATCGAACTGATTATGCCGCTAGTGCTAATCGCGGGGGCCAAATCCCTGCGATCCGTCATCTCTCCGCTGGGTCAAAACTCGCCATCGATGGCGGTGGGCGTTTGCAACTGTAGCGCTTCAATTGTTGTTAGGGGTTTCCCACTAACCTCTCCCGGAACGGCAACGCGTCGCGGTCTGCGCGGAGACGCCGTACCCTAGGGATGCTTTCTGTGAGCTCTTCGTCCAACCGGATTATGGTAGTTGAAGGTCGAAACGACGGCGGCAGCGAAGTCCCCTCGGATTTGTTGGCGGACGATGCTGCATATCTGCCGACAAACAAAGTGGCCGCTGATGGATTGTTCGAGGCTGTCGGAATTGACATGGTCGGCGCCTTGTCGACATCCGACGAAAGCACCTACGTTTGGGATCTGCTAAGCGATACGGTGGAGTGGGAGCCAAACGCCGCCAAAGTTCTTGGTGTTAACGACATTAAAGAAATCGCCAGCGGCGAAGCCTACGAAAGGCGAATTGTCACTGAACATAGGCCACGCCGGTCAGCCGCGATTTCCGCCGGCTCCGTCTGTCCATTCGACCGCGGCGTCCCCTATAGAGTTCAGTACCGCTTCTGGCCCGGAGCCGTTGGTAGCAGCGCCTCGATCTGGTTGGAGGACCACGGCCGCTGGTGGCCTGGCGCAGATGGGCGCCCTGCCCGCGCGCGGGGGGCAGTCCGCATCGTCAACGAGAGCTTCGTAGCTGAACAGGCCGCGCTGTGCGCTGTCGATCGTAACGAGCTGACAACGCAATTAGACCGCACGCGCCTGCCGCAAGCACTTGCTGCCTCCCTCAAGCGCGCCGAACGCCGCTTCTCATCGAGCGCGTTCTTGATGATCTCTGTCAACAACCTCTCCACGATCAATGAATCGTTCGGTTTCGAAATTGGCGATGAACTCATAACGGCGACAGCGAACATCCTCAAAGGCAAACTGAGAAGCGGCGACATTCTGGGACGCTACTCCTCGAACAAATTCGGTATCATCCTCAACGACTGCGGCGCCGAGGCCATGCGTGCCGCTGCTGAGCGGTTCATAGCGGCTGTCCACGATGCTCCGATCCGCACGCCCGTTTGCCCGTTGGCCGCGACCATCTCCATCGGAGGCGTCACGCTGCCTGACCAGGCGGCGACGGCCCGTCATGTTTTTAGCCGCTCGCGGCTGGCGCTGGCGGCCGCCAAGGCGTACCACATCGAGAGCTTCGTTTGCTTTGATCCTGACACCGCGCAAGAGACGGTCCGGCAGCGTCGCATCACCATCGCCAATGACATAATGTCGGCGCTCGAGGCCGACCGCATGTGTCTTGTCTTGCAGCCGATAATCAGTTCGAAGTCGCGGCGCGCCGAACTGTTTGAATGTCTTCTGCGTATGCAGAAGCCTGACGGCACCCTAGTTCCGGCAGGCGAGTTCATTCCTTTTGCCGAGCAATTCGGGTTGCTACCCCACCTCGACCGACGTGCCCTCAAACTGGCCGTCGCGCTTCTCCGCAAGCACAAACAGCTATCGCTCTCGGTGAATGTGTCGACCTTAACCGCAAACGATCAGGACTGGCTGGCGACGCTACACGCGCTGACCGGTTGCGAACGCGCTGTCACTGGGAGGCTGGTGTTGGAGATTACGGAAACCAACGTTATCGACGACCTCGATCAGGCCATAGCTTTTGCCGACACGTTGCGTGAAATGGGGTGCCGCGTCGCGATCGACGACTTTGGCGCCGGTTACACGTCATTCAAGAATCTGAAACACCTGCCGGTCGATCTTGTGAAAATCGATGGATCGTTCGTAAAGAACCTGGCAGCTGATGCTACAGACTTGGTCTTCATCAAAACGATGGTCCAACTCGCCGAGACCTTTGGAATGGAGACCGTTGCCGAGTGGGTTGGCGACGAAGAGAGTGCCCAGCTTCTCGCCGAGGCGGGTATCACCTATCTGCAGGGCTTCCATTTCGGCCGGCCGATTGCGGTCGAAGACTTGCAGAAATATTCCAACTTGCTCTGATGTTTTGCGTGCAAGCTTTTAGCTTTTATGGTTAAAGCCGGCTCTGTCTGGCCTCGGGATCGGTTGGCCTGACCGATGTGACTGACTATCAGTCCTGGTCGTGCGCCAGCCGCTCGATCTTCTGCTGCATCGCCGCCAGTTGCGATTTCAGCTCATCGATCTCATTGCGCGCGGGTTTTTCTGCCTCCCCGCCTTTGTCATCAGCGGTGGTCCCAGCTTCTTCTGCAGCGCCTTCCGTGGGTGAGTTCGGGAAGGGGCTCCACATCGACATGGCCTGCTCAAAGATCGCCATGTTACGACGTGCATGTTCCTGGTAGGCCTCAAACGGCGTCGAGTGTGAACCGAAGGCCGTCGAAATCTGGTCGCGAAAACGTTCTTGTTCGCGAGCCAGCGTCTCCATGCTGAACTGCAAGTAGGTTGGAACCATACGTGAGATGCTGTCGCCGTAGAAGCGGATTAGCTGCCGCAGAAACGGCACTGGGAGCAGGGTTTGGCCTTTGCTCTCCTGGTCGACGATGATCTGCGTCAGCACCGAATGCGTCAGGTCGTCGCCGCTCTTGGCATCATAGACGACGAAATCGCGGTCCGAGCGGACCATTTCAGCCAGATCGTCGAGTGTGACGTAGGTGCTGGTCTCCGTATTGTAGAGACGCCGATTTGCGTATTTCTTGATGACAACTGCTTCGCGTTTTTCGTTACGCGCATCCGGCTTGTTCAGCATCTCAAACTCAGCTCACTTCCGACTGTTAAACGTTCGCATCGGCGGCACAGCGCTGTTGCGTTGCACCAAGGTATCACAAGCGCCAATTGAGTTTAAGTCGTTTATGCTGGAATTTCGAGCAAAGTAAGCCAACTTATGACTATTCACTGTGCCACGCGTTCGTCTCATGTCGCGATTGCGGCCGCGAACCTGGAACTGATATGACCGCCTCGGCACTATCTAGCTTAGCAAAGCTTTGCTGGCATTGGTGCTGGACCCCGCCCATAAATAGACCTTAAGCGGACCAGACGCAGCTGAGACCCGCGAAAAACCCAGGAGAGCCCCCCAAATGAGTCAGGATAACGAAACCATCGTCATCGCCAGTGCGGCACGTACGCCCGTTGGGTCTTTTAACGGTGCGCTTTCGTCGCTGCCGGCGCATGAACTCGGCAAGATCGCCGTCGAGGCTGCGATGGAGCGTGCAGGGGTTGCGCCAGCGGATGTCTCTGAAGTGATCCTCGGGCAAGTTCTTTCGGCCGGCGCCGGACAGAACCCTGCCCGCCAGGCGGCCGTTAACGCCGGCATCCCATTTGAGAGCCCTGCATGGGGCATGAACCAACTGTGCGGCTCAGGCCTTCGGGCGGTAGCGCTTGGAGCTCAGCAAATCCGCGATGGCTCGGCTGCGATCGTTATCGCCGGCGGCCAGGAGAGCATGAGCCAGGCTCCGCACCTGGCGCAGCTGCGCAACGGCACGAAAATGGGCGATATCAAGTTCCTGGATAGCATGCTGCGCGACGGGTTGATGGACGCCTTCCAAGATTATCACATGGGCACCACCGCCGAGAACGTCGCCCGCCAATGGCAGATTACCCGTGAGGAGCAAGATGCCTTTGCGGTTGCCTCTCAAAACAAGGCCGAAGCCGCACGCAAGGCTGGTAAATTCAAGGACGAGATCACTCCGGTCACCGTCAAGCATCGCAAGGGCGACATCATTGTCGACACCGACGAGTACATCAAGGACGGCGTCACCTTGGATGGTATCGCCAAAGTCCGCCCTGCTTTCGACCGTAAAGAAGGCACCGTGACGGCTGCCAATGCCTCTGGCATCAACGACGGCGCCGCCGTTGTCTTGCTGATGACGGCTGCCGAAGCAAACCGCCGCGGTATAGAGCCGTTGGCCCGCATCGTGTCGGCGGCCACCGCCGGTGTCGATCCGGCGATTATGGGTACCGGGCCGATCCCGTCGTCTCGCAAAGCACTTGAGCTAGCGGGCTGGACGACAGACGACCTTGATTTGGTCGAAGCCAACGAGGCCTTTGCCGCCCAAGCCTGCGCCGTTAACAAGGACCTTGGCTGGGACACTTCCAAGGTCAACGTCAATGGCGGTGCCATTGCGATCGGCCATCCAATCGGCGCCTCCGGAGCCCGGGTGCTCAACACGCTGCTATTCGAAATGAAGCGCCGCGACGCCAAAAAGGGCCTCGCTACGCTCTGCATCGGCGGCGGCATGGGTGTCGCGCTCTGCATCGCCCGCGACTGAACGTAGCCTTGCAATTGAACTGGCCGGCGGCGCTGCGGGGCCGCCGGTTCCCACCTCGCGCGAGATCGATGGCACTTCCGGCGCCCTTGATCGGACAACATTTTATAGAAACGAACTAGGGAGACACCCCCATGGCTCGAGTTGCCATTGTCACCGGCGGCACCCGTGGAATCGGCCACGCCATTTCTATCGCACTCAAGGATGCAGGCTGTTCTGTCGCGGCCAACTACGCCGGCAACGATGAGGCCGCCAACAAGTTTAAGGAAGGGACCGGTATTCCAGTCTTTAAATGGTCGGTCGCCGACTACGATTCTTGTGCTGAAGGCGTCAAGAAGGTCGAGGCGGAACTCGGTCCGGTCGACGTTCTGATCAACAACGCCGGCATAACCCGGGACGGCATGTTCCACAAGATGACCCCGCAGCAATGGCAGGAAGTCATCAATACCAACCTCAACGGTCTGTTCAACATGACCCACCAGGTTTGGCCCGGCATGCGCGACCGCAAATTCGGGCGCATTGTCAACATCTCGTCGATCAACGGCCAAAAAGGTCAGATGGGCCAGGTCAACTACTCGGCCGCCAAGTCAGGAGACCTAGGCTTCACCAAGGCACTCGCCCAGGAAGGTGCCTTCAAGGGCATCACCGTCAACGCGGTTTGCCCTGGCTACATCGGCACCGAGATGGTCCGCGCCATCGATCCGGAAGTGCTGAAGGCAAAAATACTGCCGCACATCCCAGTCGGCCGCTTGGGTGAACCGGAAGAGATAGCCAAGATCGTCGCTTTCCTGGCGTCGGATGATGCTGGCTTCATCACCGGCTCGACCATTTCGGCCAACGGCGGCCAATACATGGTCTAAGGGTTGGTGCTGATACTACCCGTTCGGGTTGGCCCTCGGGCCAGCCCGTTTTACTGAATGGAGCCGCAATGCTGCTGAAGAACCGGGCCCGGATTCGGGTGCTGCATGGACGGGCGCGTCACGTGGTTTGCGTCTAAAGGCTTCGTGAGGGACGCGGTGTTCCTTAGGGCAGATTTTGAGACTTCACTGGTGCAGTGAATGTGGGCCCGCACCGCAGCTGCACAGCGTCATTCGCCAGCCTTCACAGTGAATCGATTTGCGTTTAGGCATCCGCTGGTGCATTTCACAACGAAGCGTATTGCCGTGCGTTTTCACCCCCCGCGAGTAAGAGGCAAAGGCATGTCACTCTCGATCAACGATGTCGCCCCCGATTTCGCAGCCGAGACGACGGAAGGCCGCATAAACTTCCATGACTACATAGGCGACGGATGGGCGATCCTATTCTCCCACCCCAAGGATTTCACTCCGGTCTGCACAACCGAGCTCGGCACCATGGCCAAGCTCAAGCCGGAGTTCGACCGCCGCAACTGCAAAATTATCGGTCTCAGCGTCGATCCGGTTCACAATCACAACGAATGGTCCAAAGACATCGCCGAGGTCACCGGCACAGCGCCGAACTACCCGATGATCGGCGATACCGACCTCGCCGTCGCCAAGCTCTACGGAATGCTGCCGGCGAATGAGGCTGGCACTTCCGAGGGACGTACCGCGATGACCAACGCCACGGTGCGCACCGTATTCGTTGTCGGCCCCGATAAGCGCATCAAACTGATCCTGACCTACCCGATGTCGACGGGCCGCAATTTTGATGAGATCCTGCGCGTCCTCGACTCGCTGCAGATGACTTCGGAGAAGAAGCTTGCGACGCCGGCCAACTGGATTCCCGGCGATGACGCCATTATCGTACCGGCGGTTTCCGATGAAGACGCAAAAGCATTGTTCCCCAACGGCTGGAAGACGCTAAAACCATATCTACGGCTAGTGCCTACGAGCAAGTGAGCTAAGCAAGAACTGCAAGGGTGACAGACTCCGCTGGCGACTGCCAACGGAGTTTCTTATCGCGAAAAAGTGCGTCCCATTCGGCCTGTGATACTATCCTTCCTGCCCGCTTCGCCTCGCAGAACGACGAGGCTGGTTGCCAGAGCCTTCGGTCATACCACCCTGCCTTCCATGATTGCTTCCGACCAGACGGTGTGAATGGAAACCCTAGTACTTGACGCCGTCGTTTTTGGTGGAGCCCCGTCGAGAAACTTAAGTTGAAAAGCCGAACATTATTGCCGCCGTTCTGAGCATCAGGAGCTTCTTGCCCGCTCCGGCTCGTCAGTCGCTCCTGGCATTGCATCTGCCATTGCAACGCCGGTAAATGACGGCCAAATTCTCGATCTGTCCGAATTCGATTTTTCAGCAATGCCATTCAGTCTCTTGGAGTATTTCTCGATGAGTAAAAGCACAAAATACCTCAACAGCACCGATACTCCAGATCCGGCATGCTTTCGGCGCTGGCAGTCTTGCGGCTATTGCCGCGGGTGCCTTCGGCGGGCAGCGTGTGCTGGCGCGAGCAACGCCGTCGCTCAGCGAACAAGACCTGATCTACATGCCTGCGTCCGTCCAGCTTGAACTATTCCGCGCTCGCCAATTGTCGCCTGTCGAAGTCCTCGAAGCGCAGATTGCGCGACACGAGGCGGTCAACAGCAAGGTCAATTGCACGACCTATACCTTTTTCGAAAAGGCGAGGAAGGAGGCCAAGGTGTCGGAAGCGCGCTGGATGCGCGGCACCGCACGTCCCCTTGAAGGCATTACCTGCGCCCTGAAAGACGAGCATCATGAAGCCGGGATGAAGGTCACCCTTGGCTCGATAATGGAGAAGGACAACGTCAAGGACTACAGCGATGAGCTAACGGTGAAGCTCAAGGCCACCGGCTGCGTTACCCACATGCAGACCACGGTGCCGGAGTTTTATCTGCACGGCCTCACGTTCACGCGCCTGTGGGGGGTTACCCGGAACCCTTGGAACCTCAAGTACGGTGTTGGAGGATCTTCCGGGGGCTCGGGAGCGGCGCTGTCAGGAGGCATGACAACCATCGCAACCGGATTCGACATGGGCGGATCGGTAAGAATTCCTTCGGCCTTCAACGGGCTCTACGGCTTCAAGCCACCTTTCGGTCGCATCTCGACGGAACTCCCGCTATCGGTTTTTTCTGGCACCGGACCGATGGCTCGGAGTTTTGCAGATATGGCAATGATGCAGAACGCCCTATCCGGGCAGACACCACATGCCCCAGCAACGCTCCCCCGGATCGACATGCCGCTTGATTATCCCGGTCTCAAAGGCCTGCGGATCGCCTATTCGCCTGGCCTCGGCTATGTCAAAGTTGGAAGCGAAACGCGAAAGCATCTGGATGCGGCAGCCCAAGTGTTGCGCGAACTGGGTGCGGAGGTGACCGAAATCAAGCTCGACATGGGCACCACGCCAGACGAAGCAAGCGCCATGTTCGCGAAAATGGTCCTATCAGGCCCAATGGGTGGTTGGCTTGAAAGCAACTACATGGACCGGCTCGATGACATGACACCTTACGCAGCATGGTTCATTAGCAAGTTGAAGAGTGGTGAATATCGTGGACCACAGGCCTTTGAGTTTGAGAGCTATATGAAGGAACTGTATGCCCGTATCGCCGACCAGCTTTGGAATAACGGGTATGATGCCACGATTTCCGCGACACTCAACACGCCGCATGTTCCCGCTGACCACGACCATTCGCTACTGGACTTTGAGCTTGAAGGTCAGAAAATGCCGCAGTTGTTCATAGGCTCGCTGACGCTTCCCTGGAACATTTTGAACTGGCACCCGGTCGCTGTTGTACCGACCGGGCTAACCTCGCAGAATATGCCCATCGGCATGTAGATCATAACGGCCCCATATTCGCACATGACAACATTCCGCATCGCGCACGCTTACGAACGCGCGGCCGAGCCGTTGTTTGCCGTCAAACGCATGCCGGATTTCAGAAGTGGGTGATCGAATGCGCTCTGCAATCCCACCAGACTAATGGCGCTGGGTCGCGCGCCCAAGGTGCGCACTTGCGAGTAGCGCAAACAAAAAGGTGCCTAGGCCGCACACGATCTCCATTGCTCAAATGGGATCAGGAACCGATCGTGCTGGAGGACATACGCCGGCTCATGGTGCAGACCCTGGGTCGGCTCAAAGGCGCGCCGCGGCAGGCGCCAGCGGCATGGTTTGCCCTCGCTCTGCCGCTTGAAATAATAGTCGCTCCAAGCTTCTGGGTCTTCGATACAGCGATAGCGAGCCGACATGTACATGCCCGACGAGAAGCCATCAGAGATCGCATCCAGGATGGCTACGATAAAGCGATCGGGCTCATCCATCACCTCTGGTTTCTTTCCGCTAGCAAGCTCGTCTTCGTAGTAGTCGGGCGTGGCAAGGGCAAAGATGCTCATTACCGTTGCCCGGTCACAATTGGGGAACTCGACAATCGCACGAAGGGGCCCAACACCCGAGTTGCCCCAGTGGAACCCCCTGGCAAGCTCATGCCATACAGATGGGCCCTGCCGGCGAAGCCATGAGATCGTATTTTCCGGGTTCCAGTGGCCGCCTTCAAAAAGGTCGAGTACGACGGCATCATTTCTCCATTGCTCGCGCTGAGACATGGTCCACCCCTTGTTCGCTGCTCCCCCGTCGTCGGATGACGCCTCCTACCAAGGCGTCTCCCCGGCGCTCTGAGCCAGGGTCTTTTGATCCGTATATGCGATTGATTGATCACACAACTCTCGCCGCGCCGACACCTATGCGATTGCGGCCTTTGTGCACCGCTAATGCGCGGCTTCCCAATTGTCGGCGGCTTTGGCGTCGACCTTGATGGGCACGGCAAGTTGAACGGCTGGCAGGCTGGCGTTTTCCATGACGTCGCGTGCGACAGCGATGACTTGTTCGGTTTCTGTCTCGGCCGCCTCGAAAATCAGTTCATCGTGCACCTGCAGCAGCATTCGCGATGACTTCAGTCCGACTGTATCAAGCGCCGCCGGCATGCGCACCATGGCACGGCGGATGATGTCGGAGGCGGAGCCTTGGATCGGCGCGTTGATCGCCGCACGCTCCAAGAAGCCGCGCATGGACGGATTGCGCGTGTCGATTTCCGGATAATGAACCTTGCGTCCAAAAACGGTTTCCACGTAACCGAATTCGCGGGCGAATTCCTT
>DAOUZE010000540.1 GCA_030665765.1 Filomicrobium sp. | reverse complement strand
AACGGAAACTGGGCGACGTCAAAAAAATTCATCAGGTAGGTATAACCCGTCAGCGTGCCAATCGACAGCGGCTTGCTCTTGATGTTGACCAGATGAACGTTGGAGTTGATGTTGCCAACTGGCGATCTATCGCTGACGATGCGATTTACGTTGCCGATGTAGCCGTACCACACGGTCACGCCAGGCACGGCTGTGATCGTCGCAGTCGCACCATCAAACGTCTGGTCGTTCTGGCGCCAGACGACCGAGCCGACGTAGCGCAGGTTATCGAGGTTCTTCCTGTATCGCCCGCCAAGGAGGACAACACCGGGAATATGATGCGATTCAAGATAGGCCTGATCGACTTCGGCTGATTGAACGTCGGCAACGATCGGGTACTCGGTTTTGCCGTTGATCGTATTGTTGAAGTCCTCCGGGCCTAAATTGACAACAAACTCCCCTTCAACCCCAACCCGAAATCCGTGAAAAAAGCCCGATTCGACACCGGCCCGGACGCGAAGCGTGGAAGCATTTGCGTCTTTTGGCTTGTTGGCCTGATCGACGAACTCATAGCGGTAGCGGGCATCGATCCAGACCCTGCCATCTCTGATGCCTGTATGCGGGATGCTGTCTGCGCTATCTCCCGCAATCGCCAAAGAGCCGCCAGCACCCGCTGATACAATGAAGAATAGGCCGATGGTCCAAAATGATTTTGCAGCCAAGCGAAGGCGCTGCGAACCTGAACTTTGACAGTTGATCATCGTCAATGCTTGCCTCAGTTCTTCGATGTCCTTGGAATTCGCGGTTGGCTAAGACCAAACGAATCTTCGGAGACGACCTGGACACGGATCGAGACCGGCGCCGGCCTGCTCGGGCACCAACCTCCGCAAGGCCAACAAATGCACCAAAGCACCGATCCGCGATCGCACTCGTTTCTACATTTCGTGCCCTTGTCCGTTTTGCAGTCGGAAAGCGCAGTGCTCCATCGCGACGTTCCCGCGAGTCGCGTATTTCACCGCTACTCTTGCCCAATTCGCCGAGACGCGCAGCGAATTAGTGCGATGCGAAGCAGACAAAGATCGGCATTTGGCCGCATTTTCGCGTCCGCGTGGCGTCGGCAACACATTTTTTTGACTCAGATCAATTTGTTGAGCTGACGCTGCGCGCCACGCCCGCGTCCGCTTCGTCGCACCAACGTTGAACGTCATTCTTGACCGCCTATTCGGTCTAAGTCCGAGGACAGCGATCAACTGGGTCCTGTGAGTCGCGTGCGCGGGGCCATGGAGTTCGACGGCCGAACCAGTACGTTTTATTCGGCCGTTGACACCAGATTCGCGTGGGTCTGACCGTCCCCTTCAGGGGCGAAGCGACTTCGTTTGTCGCATGCCTTCCTGTCGCCGTTTCTGGGACGTCACGGCCGTATTCCCTGATCTCCCAGAACACGCCTACTGTCACGTATCCGAGCGATCCCGGCAGTGTCCGAACAGCGTTCCCCAGCCTCGAAGGCCGTACGGCATCGGTAGAGCTGCATTCCG
>DAOUZE010000418.1 GCA_030665765.1 Filomicrobium sp. | reverse complement strand
TGATCCCGGTTCATCCCACCATACTTCTTGCGCCATCGGTAATACGTCTGCTGTGTCGTCCCAACCTGCCGAACCGCATCCGTAATGGGCATGCCCTGGCCTTGCAGCACTTCAACCTGGCGCAGCTTCGATACGATATCTTCAGGCTTCTCTCGCTTTCCAGCCATTCTCTGGTCCTCCTAAAAACGGGATATTCCTATCCCAACCGGTGGACCACTTTCAGCGGGCTATTCCAGTGCCATGCTTCGGAAGTTGTTCAGAGGTTCCTTAGATTGCGAGGATGAGGTCGTGGACGTTCTGGTGCAATCGCGCCGGAACAAGCGATCGGCCTTGAAGCCGATGTGGAATCTGCTCAAGTCACAAGGCTTCTCGCCAGTCGCCGTCGTGACGGACAAACTGCCATCGTATGGCGCGGCACTGAGTGAACTTTGCATGAAGGCTCGACATATCACCGGCGGCCCGATCAACAATCGGGCCGAGAATTCGCATCTACCGGTGCCGCAAAGATAACAACGGATGCTGCGCTTCAAGTCAGCCGGTTCCGCGCAACGATTTCTCTCAACCCATGTTGCAATCTACAATACCTTCAACATCCAGCGTCATTTGATCTCACGCAGAACATTGCGCCAGTTCCGAGCGGCGGAAATGGACAGGTGGGGCGTTACCACTGCGGAGGCGTGAAATGTTGGGCGTTCACCGCCACTGTGCAAAAGGCGCGTTAACGTGACACTGCCCCGTCGAGGCATCAAACGCCGAAGGGATATGTGTCGGGGATGCCTTGAAGCTCTGTGACAGTGAAGGGCGTGACCGCGCGAGTGCGATCGATCCAGATGTATTCGTCGAACTGCTTGGGCAGCACAGCCTCGAAGTAATGGCTGGCAAGCTCGGTCTCGGGCCGATAGATGACACCGATTGCACGCTCAAGCCGTGGTTTGGCAATTCCGTCACTCGCATCCTTCAGCCCCTTTGCCGTCAGCGGCAGCATGAGGCCCGGAACATTGGTCATATGGAAAAGCCGCTCGTAGCTCTGGGGATGAGCCGGACGCACCTGCATGACTTGCATTGGCCCATCCCAGGCCAACGCCGCCGCCACCGTCCCGTCGTTCGTGCCAAACCCTATATGGTAGGAACTCTGGCCGTAGTAGTTGCGGCAGAGCTGACCGACATTGATCTCGCCCCGCCGGCTCATCTCAGTGGCGCTCGCATCGCCGATGTGAGAGTTGTGCGCCCACACCACCGCCCTTGCGTCGCGTCCGTGGAACGCCAGAAGGTTCTGCAGTGTCTCGAACATATGGCTGTCGCGCAGGTTCCAGGATGCGCGAGACCCGTAGTACATTTTGCGATAGTATTTCTCGGCATTGGCGACCAACAGCGCATTCTGGGCTGCGTCGAAAAAACTCTCACCGTCCTTCAACCCAAGTTCCTGCTGTTTCTCCAACAGGGACACAAGTATGTGCGCGACGTCGTTTTCACATTTCTTATATAGACCCTTCAGAGCTGCCTTCCCGTACGCCGCAGGATCCGCTTCCCAGGGCGACAGGCAGCCATAGCGGCGGCGGGCCAGCCCAGCCAAATCCTCGTCGACCGTCTCGAGATACGAGATCACGGCCCGGATCGAGCCGTAAAGGCTGTACAGGTCGAGCCCGTAGAATCCAGCGCGCTCTTCGGGGGGTGCCGCAAGGTTGCGTGTATGCAGCCAATCTACGAAAGCCCGCGTTTCCTCGTTGCGCCACATCCAAGTTGGAAATCTTGCGAAGGCCGTCCACTCCGCTGGCGGCACGTCGTGATGCCGGACGTAATGGTCGATCCGCGCACTGTCCGGCCAGTCGGCTTCCGCGGCGATTATGTTGAAGCCCTTTTCCTCGATCAGCCGGCGCGTAATCGCCTCGCGCATCGAATAGAATTCCGAGGTGCCGTGACTGGCCTCCCCGATCAGGACGACACGCGCATCTCCAATCCGCGTCAACAGAGGCGCCAAGTCGGCGCCATTGATGTCCTCGAAGGTATCGCCGTGCTTGGCGATTAAGCCGGGAAGCGAAATGCTGACGGCTGGCCGCCTTTGGACCACGCGCGGAGGCCGCGTCTCCCAATCGCTCTCCTCTGTTTCCCAGCCTTCCTTGCCTATCAGCGGCACGAAACGGACGTCCGCGATGTCCTCGCGCTCGAACTCATCCTCATCGATGCGGGTGACGCGAACGAGTTCCTGGGCTCTGAGATCGCTACCCACGGGTATGACCATGCGCCCACCTACGGACAGTTGGCGCATTAAGGATTTGGGGATGTCGGGCGCACCTGCAGAAACGAGGATCGCATCGAATGGAGCCTCGTCTATCCAGCCTTCAGTTCCGTCCGCATGCCGCACGTGAACGTTCTTGCAGCCCGCGCGCCGGAGATTGGTAGCCGCCCGCTCGGCGAGCTGCGCGATACGTTCGATCGTATACACATCTCTTGCAATCTCGGCCAAGACGGCCGCCGCATAGCCGGAGCCGGCGCCCACCTCCAAAATGCGCTCCCCACCCTTGAGAGCGAGCGCCTCTACCATGTATGCGACGATGTAGGGTTGCGATATAGTCTGCCCACCACCTATCGGAAGTGGCCCATCGCGGTAAGCCATCGATGCAACATTCGCCGGAACGAACAACTCCCGGCGAACGGATCGCATGGCTGCAAGCACCAGCGCGTCGCGAACACCGCGTGCCTCGATCTGATCTGCGACCAAGCGCTCCCGCTCAAGTTCGAACTTGGACATGACAAGCGCTCCTAAGATCGAAGGATCTTCGTCAATCGCACTCGACACCCGGCACAGGAATCAATGCTCAACAGTGCGGCCATGCCAGACAGTCCACTGCGTTCACAATATAGAATGTTTGTGGAAGACGGAATCGTCCTTGACCAGTATCAACTAGGATGCCGTGCAAGCCTGGCTGCGCTGCACACTTTCAACACCGTAGCAAAATTAGGCCAGTGTTATAGGAGTAAAAGTCGGCCACGGGCATTGATGGTCCCGTCGCACGAGAGGCCGATGAGCCGGAAAGTCTCTCTTCGGAAAACAGCACAATCTGTCCCGTAAGTGCTGAAGGGGAACAATGTGTTTGGAA
>DAOUZE010000358.1 GCA_030665765.1 Filomicrobium sp. | reverse complement strand
GCACGGACGTGGTTAACAAGGAATGGTCCGGGAAAAACCTGGCCGGCGCGATCCTCTGTTTTCCAACGGCTGTAGGCTCCACGATGGGTGGCGCCACGTGGGTGGGTGTGGGCTACCTGGGTCAGGGACCCAAGGCGATGTTGTACGCTGAGCACGTCGACTCCGTCTCGGTTGCCGGACTGATCATAGATGATGTCTGGAACGACCGGCACGTTGTCACGATCGACATGCTCGGAGGCGAGTTCCTCGACGCGGTCAAAACGGGTGATCCGATTTCCATCATGGAAGACGGAACGGTAGAAGTCGGTTGATGTCCTTAAATTAAGGATATTGGGGGGCGACCATGAAATCTGCGATTGCGGTTTCCGCGGTTTTGGCCGTCTTGATTAGTTGGCCAACGGCGACTTTTGCGCAGAGCGCGCGCGCTGGTTCAAATGTCAGTCAAGGCGACCCCCTTAGCTCCGACCCCACCGATCCGGGAAACATCCTGAGAGAAGTCGAGCGGATGGAAGCGGAAAGGGAAGCTCTTTTTCCAGTGTCTCCACTTGGTGGGCTTCGTAATCGCACAGACCGAGCGAAGAAGACCATATATGAAGTTACAGGTTTCAAGATGGGTCTGGTCCTCCAGCAGGTGGGCCAGGGAATTTCGGAAGTGCTCCCGGGGAATGCCAATACAGGAACGGCTGCGGATCTGGACTTCGTTGTGAAACGGGAGCTGATCAACAAGGGAAAGCCGAATCACGGAGGGGTATATTACCAGCTCCAAGGTCGCTGGGATTATGGGACGACAGGTCCCCAGGATCTTGGGTTTGTGAGTTTGGCAAGCGCGGGAGGCACGGCCAATTCTTGGTCTCGATATCAGCCAACTTTTCTGACCAGGAATTTCTATTGGCAGCAGGGCAGCAACGAAGCAGGCTGGGCTTACCGGATCGGCAAGATCACGCCTGATGCCACGTTGTTGACCTCTCAATATATCAGCCCGGTCACCACCTTTTTGCCCAACGTGGGCACGGGAGTATTTGCTGCGGGATATCCAGATTCCGGGCTCGGCGTTGTCGGTGGATTGTAACCAAGCGACCGGATCTCTTTGGTCGGGTTAGTCTCCGATTCCAATGCCAACCGACTTAACTTTGGCGATATCGGTGCCGGCGGCACCTACAAGGCGGTTCAACTCGGGGTAAAGATATTGCCGGTAACGCCGAAGGCCGGTTATTCGAAGTTCCTGCTTTGGCAGAATGACGGTACCAAAAACGGACAACCTATAAACGCGATGACGGGCCAAGCAGGCTGGGGGTTCGCCATGAAGCTCGAGCAAGAACTGACCAGCGACGGCCGCGCAGTCGGCATCTTCCGGTATGGACATAGCTTCGAAGGTTCTGCAATCTGGAAGCAACAAGCCGGACTGTCCGTCGTGCTGAATGACCCGCCCGATCCTATCCGCATCAAGAATGATATGGTCGGCGTCGCCTTGAACTGGGTAGAATCTGTGGCTGAGGGTGCGCGGGAGGAGTACAACTTTGAAGCTTTTTATCGCTTCGCACTCTTTCCAGCCGTGGATACGACTTTGAGCTACCAGTCGATATTCGACCCTGCGCTTGCTCCATCGATCGATCAGTCATCCGCGTTCAGCTTGAGGGTGCGGACGACGTACTGATCTTTCTTATAATGCTGAGGTTTAGTAGGAGTGCCGACGGCAAGGGCCCCGATAAGAAACGCCTTGTTCTCCGATAGGAAATCGCACGATGTTGGCCAGGATCAAATTCGGCGGTTGCTGTTGCCCCTGAAAGTGTCAGGATAGGCAGACAAGCTTCAGGGAAGAGCTGAAACCAAAGCCACGGCGCCAGAGCGCGGCGGGCACCAAGGGAGGAGTAGCTCGATGACGATGCAGCACAGGCTGGCGGTGCATGCCACAGCTTTAGTCTTTCTTCTCGGTTCATCCGCCGCGTCCGCGCAAGTGCCACCGCCTCCCGACGGCGAAGAAGTTCTCTACGGAGCTTACAAGGGCAAGACCTACTCTCCTTACGCCCAGCGCGGCTTTCCCTCACGACCTCTCTGGGGTGACACGCATCTTCATACCGCAATGTCCATGGATGCCGGGTCCTTCGGAAACCGGCTTGGCGTGCGTCAGGCATACCAGTTCGCCCGCGGCGATGAAATCAACTCCGCCACGGGCCTGCCGGTGAAGCTGTCGCGTCCGCTCGACTGGCTGGCCGTCACGGACCACTCCGACAATATGGGCTTCTTCCCGGATATGTTTGCCGGAGCGCCCCACATCCTCGCCGATCCCAAGGGCAAGGAGTGGTACGATAAAGTTCAGGCGGGGCAGGGCGTCGATGTGGCGCTCGAGCTGATTGGTCTCTTCTCGCAAGGGAAGTTTCCGGAAGCATTGGCGTACACCCCGGACTCCCGGCCCTATAAATCTGCCTGGAAGGAAACGGTCGACGCCGCCGAGGAGTACAATGACCCCGGCCGGTTCACCGCCCTGATCGGTTATGAATGGACCTCACTTGCCAAAGGCAACAATCTGCATCGCGTAGTGCTCTACCGCGACGACGGCGACCATGCGCTACGTATGGTCCCGTATACGACTACCGCGCCCCAGGGCAGCATCGATCCTCTCGACCTTTACAAATGGTTGGACACCTACGAGGAGAAAACTGGCGGCGACGTTCTGGCGATTGCGCATAACGGCAATCTATCCAACGGCATCATGTTTCCCATTGATGCGCAGTATACCGGGCGCAAGCTCGACGAGCGCTATGTCAGCGAGCGCGCCAAGTGGGAGCCACTCTACGAGGCCACTCAGATCAAGGGCGACGGGGAGACCCATCCCTTGCTGTCGCCGGAAGACGAGTTCGCCGACTATGAGACTTGGGACATCGGCAACCTCGATGTGTCCGAGGCCAAGACCGACGACATGCTGGCCGGGGAGTATGCTCGCGAAGCTCTGAAGCGCGGGCTGATGCTTGAGAAAAAGCTGGGGACCAACCCGTATAAGTTCGGCATGATCGGCTCCACCGACAGCCATACGTCGCTAGCAACGGCACAAGAGAACAATTTTTTCGGCAAGCATTCGGGTGCTGAGCCAAACCCCGAGCGCATGAACCATCCCTTCATGGAGACCGATGCTGGCACCATCATGGGCTGGCAACAAGTCGCTTCAGGGCTGGCTGCTGTGTGGGCGCCAGAGAACACGCGCGAGGCGATCTTCGATGCCATGGAGCGCAAGGAAACCTACGCCACCACGGGCAGCCGTATGGGGGTGCGTTTCTTCGGCGGCTGGAACTACACTGACGAGGACATTGCCAGCCGTACGCCGGCCTTCGCCGGTTACGAAAAGGGCGTTCCAATGGGCGGCGATCTGCCAGTGAAGCCGGATGACGCCAAGATGCCGAGTTTCATGGTCTATGCGCTGAAGGACCCGATCGGGGGCAATCTCGACCGGATCCAGATCGTCAAAGGCTGGATGGACGAGAACGGTGAGACCCACGAGAAGGTCTACGACGTGGTGTGGAGCGGCGACCGCAAGCCAGGAGCGGATGGCAAGGTGCCGCCGGTCGGCAATACGGTCGATGCGAAGACCGCGAGCTTCAGCAACACGATCGGTGAATCCGAGCTCGCCACGGTCTGGAACGACCCCGAATTCGATCCAGGTCAGAAGGCATTTTACTATGCGCGCGTGCTCGAGATTCCGACGCCGCGCTGGTCTACGTACGATGCCTTCCGCTTCGGCATCGATATCCCCGAAGGGGC
>DAOUZE010000324.1 GCA_030665765.1 Filomicrobium sp. | reverse complement strand
AGCGTATCGGCTGGGCGAGGCCACTCTGTCGATAAAGGGGCGAGCCTTTTATGTGGCTGAGTTACAAAGTTGCATGGGTGCCGCGAAATGTAGATAGAATAGGGCCACATGCAAATGCAGGTAACCTTCCTCACGGGCCATTCCGTATGCTGCTCGGCCTATTCACTGTTCCCCCAGTTATGCAGATCGGTCGAGTTTCTTATGCCAAGAGCCTTCAGAGCTTCCACTCGATATTTGGCGGCGACAGGTTGATACGGAGCAGGACAGACCTCAGCAACGTCAAGCTTGTCATGATCCAGGTTTTTCCCAGCTTCGAGCTTTTTATCCCATATCGAGTGTCCTGGAGCGAGGGTCCCGTTCGTCTAGTGGTTAGGACGCTAGCCTCTCACGCTGGTAACACGGGTTCGAACCCCGTACGGGACACCAGGCAATCACTGTCGAGAATCAACAAGCTGGCCTGTGCCGGAGTTCCAATTCCAGAACAGGCCGATTTATCTGCAAGCTCAGACCTTTGATCGTATTCACTGTTGAACGTACTCGGAAGTGTCTCGGTGGCCGTCCACGACCTCGGGAAGCACGTTTCCAATCGAACCAGACGGTGGCTTGATTCCAAGATAATTTGTTACAGTTGCTGCGATGTCTTCGGGCCCGACCAGCCGATTGACAATTGAGGACTTTACTCCAGGTCCTGCAAACATGATCGGCACAAACGTGTCATACGAATAAGGCGAGCCGTGCATAGCGGCGAACAGATCAACCTTTGGATACAGATACCAGCCTTGCTCTTGAACGACCAACACGTTTCCCGACCGTGTCGGATGGAATGCCCTTTGCACTCTATTCAGAATCTCAGTGCCCGTCACCTTGCCTGTCAGCAGGTTTGTCCGCGTCACCGCGAGTGCAAAACCCGGGACCTTCAAGATTTCCTCCGCGAGAGCTTCCTCAACCTCAGAAACATTGAGCCCCAACTTGTGCACTGTCTCCAAGTTCAAATATAGGCTCGGATTCCAGAACGCCACGACAATAGGCTCAGTCGTGTTGTAGCGCTTTTGCAAGGCGGCATTGACATGCTCAATAAACTTCTTCGGGTTGTGTCGCCCAGCCCCCTCGCCACTTCTTGTCATGTAAAAACCTCTCGACAGCGTCTCCGGCACTTGATCGGTTCCATGATCTGACGACAGCACGATTAGAGTCTTGTCCAATCCAACCGTTTGGTCGATGAAGTTGAAGAGATCGGCCAGTGTTGCGTCAAGCCGAAGGAGATTGTCTTCCGCTTCCAGACTATTCGGCCCATAGGCGTGACCGATATAGTCTGTTGCAGAAAAACTGACTGCTAGCATGTCTGTCGCGTCGCCTCGGCCAACAGCCTCCTGCTTGACCAATTCCTTGACGAACTCAAGCGTCAGTTCATCTCCCTGAGGCGTGAATCGCAAAGCCTTGTAGTAATCAGAGTCTTTCTTGGCATTGCCGAGCGCGTGGGGAAACGTCGTCTTGAGATGCTTATAACCCTTCTCTCCTTGGCGATCGTCGTGATCGCCGTAAACATAGGTTGAAGGTGGAGCCTTTAGCACCCAGGAAGCGTCCTTGAACTTCCTGCCATGGTCCGCCTTGTTCCAGGCTTTCACCCATTCCGGGTAAACATCATAGTAGTAGGTGCTGGTAACGAACTTGCCGGATCCAGACGAATACCAAAATGCCTTGCCCAACTGGCCGCCTGGCAGTATGGCGCCGCGGTCCTTGATCGACACAGAAAAAACGCGCGACTTTCCACCTGATGCAATGATGAGCTCGTCGCCGATTGTGCTGGAGGTCAAATTGCGCGGCGACGTACCCTTGTGCTTGTTCTTGTCCGTCACCTCTTTCCCAATAATTGGATGCCTAGGATCCTCGACGCAGTACACCCGCTCTCCGGTTTCGCTATTGTGCCAGTCATTGCCTGCAAGACCATGCTGAGCTGCATTACCTCCTGTTGCTAGGGTGGCGTGACCAACGGCCGTGAACGTCGTGGAATGCCGGTAGTGAGCATTGGTGTATGACACCCCCTTGCTCATAAGATAGCGAAAACCGCCTTTCCCAAATCGGCTGGAAAATCGCCATGGCATGTCGCCACGCAACTGATCGATCGTAATTTGCATCACAAGCTTGGGGGATTCTGCCGCGGTTACCGGCAATGCGGCGGAGAACAGTAATACCGCGACTGGTGTCGTGGCGATGCGGGCCCAAAACATTGACCTTCGCATGGTGTTTCCTCCCTGAATCCAATTGTTAGTATGTCTGCGCCACATCTCTGAAAATTCTGAGTTGTCGCGAGCCTGGCCTTTCTGGATGATCACAGACCCGATCCTGAAAAGCTCAAGACAGCTCTTAACCGACAATCCCCAAGTAGCCCTTGGTTGAGCTGATGCTACTCGTCCCGACGGGGCGCGACAAGCCTGTCCGGCGCGTACCCGGCCTTCTTCGCGCAACAAAGGCGCCATGACGAGGCGATCGTGACCGCTGGAAGCGCTGGCTGCTGCCGTCCGGGTGTCGATGTCGGCTTGCCCGGTCCGCGCGGGCACGGTCGGGCCTGCGGCACCAGATTTGTTGAGCGTGATCCGATCGAGGTTTCTTGTCATGTCGGTGCCGGTGAAGGTCGGAGGCCATTGATGGCGGTGAGGATCTGCTGGAAGAGATCGCGGGTTATCGCGACCTCGGCAAGTTGGAAGGTGATCGTGCGCGCATGGCGGACGACGCGAGCGCCGATCTTGATCAGTCTCGTCTGCAGGCTCGTCAGGGACCATGTCGCAATCTCGTCGGGCAGCTCGGCGCTCTGCAGGAACATGCCGATGTTGTAGGCGAGCGCGTGAAGCTGCAGGCGCACCTCGTTCTGCGCCATCGTTCGGCATGACAGCCGTGTCCACTTGAGAGCGATCTTGCCTTCCTTGATGTGCTGCTCGGTGGTGCCGCGCTGATTATAGAAGGCGAAGACCTGCTCAGGCTCCCAAGGCAGATTGGTGACGAGGAAGCCGACCCGGGGAAAGAGTTCGCCTGGATGCCACTCCACCTTGGCCAGCACCCGTCGGGGTTTGTCCCAGGAGCCGGCCTGATAGTAGAAGTCGCCATAGACCCGGCGCACATGGTTCGGCGGCCGGCCTACCGGACGTTTGAGAAGATCGGCGATCTTATCCCGCAACATTGGGTTTGCCGGGAGGCGAATGGCGTAGAGGTAGTCCGCTCCTTCGAGCGTTTCATAAAGCGCTGGAATTGCGAAGGCTGCATCGGCGCGGAACAAGCGCAGAATGTCTCTGTCGGCGTAGCGCGCCATCACCCACTTCAGAACGTCCTCCCAGCCGTCGGCGCTGTGCACGTTGCCGGGCCGCAGCTTGCAGCGCTCCAAGTGCCCGAACTGATTGAATACGAACAGCGGGTGATAGCAGGAGCAGCCGAAATGCCCGTTCCAGGCCGTCCCTTCCTGCGCGCCATGCGTCGGGCTCACCGAGCTGTCCATGTCGAGCGCGATCCAACGCAGCGGCTTAGTTGCATGATGTCGATCGACCCAGTGGCCCGGCATGTCTGCCAACACGGCGATATTCTGGGGCGTGGCGAGCAACTCGGTCTCGAAGCGACCCATCTGACTTGCGGATGCCGCCTGACTATCGACGGCGCGCCCGCCGACGATCTGGCGCATCACTGGATCAAAGGCCAGCCGGTCGGCATCGTTGACGTCCTCGTAGCCGGCGAGGCGGCTGAAAATGGACTGACGTGAGAGTGCAACCATACTTTGCAGCCGATTGTGACCGGTGCGGGTATCTTGAAGATGTTCGCCCATAAGATCGTGAAGACCAAGGACGTCGTCGAGTTCGCGAAACAGCAGCAGCCCACCGTCGGAACTGATCTTGGAACCGTGGAACTCCACCCGTACGCGGCGATCAAAATCCAGCCGTCCGTCTTCAGATTGGCTTTCACCCGCAAGGTGAGACATCGCCGCCCGCCTATGATGCCATCAATGCATTGAAGTCTAAGCGATTTGTACCATCGGCAGGTGGCGGAGATCACCCACTACTTGGGGAATGCAAGTTAAGATGTATCGGTCGCAGAAGATCTACGACTACCCAATTTCAAGCCGCCGCTGTCACCTCTTGCCATCTCTCCATCGCCGCAGCACGAAACTGCCGAAGTGTTCGACGTGATATGAGATGGCGCTGAACGTTAAAGGTA
>DAOUZE010000028.1 GCA_030665765.1 Filomicrobium sp. | reverse complement strand
GGGGTCGGCCCGCATGATCTGCATTTGTTGCCCGATGGTAAGACGCTTGTGGTGGCAAACGGGGGAATCGAAACGCATCCAGACGCCGGCCGCGCCAAGCTGAATGTGCATGACATGCAACCTTCGCTTGCGTTTATCAATCGCGCCGATGGCCGTTTGCTCGTCCGTCACGAACTCTCTCGGGATTACCATAAGCTCTCGATCCGGCACCTTGATGTGGAGGCTTCCGGCCGGGTTTGGTTCGGCGGGCAGTGGGAGGGTTCGCTTGATCAGGCACCGCAGCTGATTGGATCGGCCAGCCGTGATCGGCCGCTTGAACTGCTGGCGATGAATGCCGCCCTGCCGGCGAGACTGAAAGGGTACATCGGATCGGTGGCGCTTGACCGGAGCGGACGGTGGTTAGCGGCGTCGGCCCCGCGCGCTGGGCGGATTCTCTATCTCGATACCGAAGCTGGGACGATCATCGGTGAATCGCATCTGACAGATGGATGTGGAGTGACGCCACGAGGCCCAGCCGGCTTCGCAATCAGCTCAGGAAATGGTGAGGTTCGGGCCGCTGCCCCAGGCGCCGACGACGTGGGTCTTGCGGTCCATCCCGGCACGGCTTTTGATAATCATATGATTAGCGTCGCCATTAATGGTGGGGCCTAATAAGATTTCGGTGCAGCAAGTGAATCCGTTTTCTAAAATAGCTCTAGCTTAGTTTTATTCTAAACAATGGGGTTGCTTGCGTAAAACTTACGCAGGACTTATTTACGAATTGACTCTTTGGTTTGAGGTTTGTTTTGTTGTTGGCAAGCGCTGCAGATCGGCGCGTCCGATGTCGGGGCCTTTACCCCCTTCGATTGGAGCTAGGACATGACATCTTACTCAAGCCTTCGAGAGCTTAATCAATCTCCCGGCGAAGACCGCGATCACAGGCATCCAGCCGCCGTGGCCCCAGAATTATTGGTCGGCTACGGTTTCCGCGGCTGGATCGCGGGTTATCAAACCGGCGACGTCCAATGCTGGGAGCAGGTTTGGCGTCTTTACTCCAACATTCTCGGACCACCCGCAGCGACGGGAGCGGTCGACTACCTCGCATCGTGGGCCAAGTCGGTCAATGCTTCCTCCCGGCGCAGCGTTGAAATCAGCCCACTCGAAGCTTGCGAATTCTGCCGCGACGAGTGCTTGGCGATTTCATTGATCGCGGCAAGCCAACATCAGACATGTCCGGCAATGCGGGCTTGTGCCTTCGCATTGATCGATAGCTCGCTGTTGGATGACGTTTTGTATCACACCGAGACCTTCGCGGTCACGATGCGCAGCTATGACAAGATTGTTTCTCCGGAATGGATCGTGAATGCGAATGCGTTCGTCGACCCTTCGGTCACTATTGCGAGCTAAAGAGGAGGGATACGGCTTTGCTTGTTTGCTCTTGTGCGGTGGTTTCCGACCACGACATCGAACTGGCTCTCCTTGAGCTGATGATTGTCGAAGACGCGCCGTTGCCGACACCTGGAGTGGTTTGGCGTCATTTGGCAAAGAAGATGGATTGCTGCGGTTGTGCGCCGCTTGCTGTCGAAAAAATATATGAAAAACTTGAGGCCCTTGAAGCCAAGGGATTGGTCTGTCCGTGCGCCTGCGCCAACGCCAAGGATGTGAAGCGGCGCGCCGAGAAGCGCAACGTGGAAGTCAAGACATTCGTCGAAGCCGAGTCCGCTTAGTAGCGTTGATGTTGGGCCCATTCGCAGCTCGGTTCTTCAGGCCAGCTATTCCTGACTTGTGAAATTAGCAAGCTGGGGTATTTGTTGTCCTCCGCAACGAACTGGTTTGGAGAGCAGGTATGAAGGGCGACAAGAATGTAATCACAATGCTGAATGAGGCGCTGAAGCTGGAACTCGGCGCGGTCAATCAGTATTGGTTGCACTATCGGCTTTTGGAAGACTGGGGCTATCTCAAGCTTGCCAAGAAAGAGCGCGAGGAATCGATCGAGGAGATGCAACACGCGGACAAGCTCGTCGCCCGTATCATCTTCCTTGAAGGTCATCCCAACCTACAGCAGGTTGCTCCGTTGATGATCGGCCAGAATGTCCAGGAAGTTCTGGAGTGCGATCTCAAGGGTGAGTACGTCGCCAAGGACCACTACATGAAGGGCCGCGCTCTTTGCCGCGAAAAGGAAGACTATGTCACCATGGCCCTTTTCGAGGAGCTGCTGGCCGATGAGGAAGGTCACATCGACTTTCTTGAAACACAGCTCGATCTCCTGAAGAGCATTGGCACGGAGAACTACGGCTTGCTGAATGCCGGAGCGGCAAACGAGTCCGACGATCACTGAGAAGGGCCCGACAAGGATCTGAATAGGGGGCAACCGCCTGTGAGCCTGGCTCCACGCGGTTGACGTGGGGTGTCGCTCGGCCCATTTGTCTATTGTTGACTTTATAAGGCGACATTCTTGGGGTGTGATGACGGAATCCCCGCATATCATGCGCGATCCGGAAAGAGCGAGCGTAGCGTATGCGCGACAGTTGCTGATCGCGGCTTCTCTGAAGCCGACGCGTCGACGCGTTGTGCTGTTTCCGAAGCCGTTCGAGGGACCGCTGCGGCATGTCTCGGTGGAGGATTTGCATCGGCAGGTGGCGGAAGCCGGGCACCGTCTTTCGCTTGCGACGGTATACAATACGCTGAAGCAATTCGGTGAAGCCGGGCTTATCCGCCGTATCTCAGCGCCGGGTCGCCGCGGTTACTTCGATGTCGATACCGGCGCCCATTACCACTTCTATATCGCTGAAGAGGACCGCATTATCGATATTCCGACCGGGAATGTCGCGTTGGGCGATTTGCCTGAACCTCCGGCAGGTTATCGCCTCGACAAGGTGGACATTGTGGTCCAATTGAGACGGGCCGATTCCAACCCGGGTAAACCTCAGCGGTAAGACCGTGCTAGCGGTTTCGTTTGGATTCAGCTCGTCGCCCCTCTAAAAAATGGAATCCGTCTCCGTATTTTGCGATGTCGCCGACGCAACTCAGTTCAGACATGCTTGCCACCGCAGCGTAATTGCGATGGTGTGACGGCGGACAATACAGCGATTGTCATAGTGGTGAGCGTCATTTTCAGCTCGATTTCTAATTGGTATTGAACAGCGAACCGATCCGACTCCGGCAAAGGTTCGTTCAACTCGCGATAGGGCATTTTTGAGGTGTTCTCGGCTTCAGTACGACGTCTTCTGGTGAGGGGTGGTTATCGGCATGACATTCGAGACCCGGATCGAACGGACGCTCATGGCGGTCGTCGATCGGTGTAAGGACCCAAGTGCGCCGAAGAAACTTTCGGCTGCTATAGAGTATGCGGTCTTTCCCGGCGGTTCGCGCATGCGGCCCCGGCTTTGCCTATCGGTTGCTCAGGCGTGCGGCGACAGAAATCCGTCGGTTGCTGAAGCCGCGGCGGCGGCCGTCGAACTGATGCACTGCGCGTCGCTCGTGCACGATGATCTGCCATGTTTTGATAATGCGGCTACGCGGCGAGGCAAACCTTCTGTTCACAGCGCCTTCGGACAGCAAATTGCCGTGCTGGCCGGAGATGCCATCCTCGTGTTGGCTTATGAAGCCCTGCTTGATGGAGCTGCGGAGTGCCCTGAGCTGTTGGTCAAGCTCTTTCGGATTTTATCCCGATCGGTTGGTGTCCCGGGCGGCATCATCGCGGGTCAGGCTTGGGAGTACGAGGCAACACTAAACCTTGCGGTCTATCATCGCGCAAAGACAGCGGCGTTGTTTAATGCGGCTGTGCAGTCCGGCGTTGTCGCGGCTGGATCGGATCCGACTCAGTGGAGGAATTTTGCCACTCGGCTTGGCGAAGCTTATCAGGTTGCCGATGACCTGCGTGATTGTCTTTCCACTCCGGAGGAGTTGGGTAAGCCGACCGGTCAAGACAGCCTCCATGAGCGTCCTAGCGCGGTCAGCGCGCTAGGTGTCAATGCCAGCGTGAAACGGCTTGGGTGCCTTATCGAAGATGCGCTCGCGTCGATCCCGTCGTGTCCTGGACAGGACGAACTCAAAGCGCTTATAAAAACGGAAATGGACCGTCTTACGCCCCGCCGTCGATCTACTTACGCCGCTTGATGTTAGCACCTTGCTGAAAACGTCTCTGAAGCGGGCGGAGCCGATGCCGGATTAATAAGCCGTTCGATCACTTTAGCAGATGATAAAACGCCTGGGAGCCCGGCTCCCGGGTGGGTGCCCGCGCCGACCAGGTACAACCCGTCGATGCTTTCCGAGCGGTTATGAAAGCGGAACCACGCCGACTGCGTGAAATGGGGTGCGATGGAGAAGCCGGCGCCGGATATGCTGAGGTAGCGCTCCTTGAAGTCCTCCGGTGTCATGATGAAGTCCGCTGTCAAGGACTCGCGCAACCCCGGAAGCATGGTGCCATCCAGGGCGTCGATTATCCGTTCCTTAAGCCGCGGTCCTTCAACGGACCAGTCGATGTCAGCATCGAGATTTGGCACAGGGCACAAAACGTAGAATGAATCGCAACCCGCCGGTGCAAAGCTCGGGTCGGTGGCAGTCGGACGGTGGACGTACAAGGAGAAGTCGTCGGCGAGGATTTTACGCTCGAAGATATCCCTGAGGTGTTCACGGTAGCGCGGTCCGAACCAAATCGTGTGATGGGCGACTTCCGGATATGTGCGCGTCGTTCCAAAATAGAGAACATAGAGGCCCATGGATTTGCGCGAGCGGCGCTTTAGTTTGATGCTTGTCGATTGGATGCTTTCTGGGAGCATGTCGCGATAGAGGTGCAGTGGATCGGCATTGGATACTACGATGTCAGCTGCAAGATGCGAACCTTCTTCTAATTCGACGCCGGTCACTTTGCGTCCGGTCAGCGTCAAGCGTTTCACTGTGGTTGAGAGGCGTATATCAATGCCTTCTTCAACCATGAGCCGGCCGATGCCATCGACCAGGGCTCCCGTGCCGCCCATCGCGAAGTAAACGCCCCACTTGCGCTCCAGGTAATGGATGAGACCGTAGATGCTGGTTGTGGAGAATGGATTGCCGCCGACGAGTAGTGGCTGAATTGAAAAGGCCTGCCGCAGTTTGTCGCTCTTGAGGTAGCTGCAGACCAGCTGCCAGACGGTTCGGTAGGTCTGCAAGTATCCAAGCCGCGGGATCTCGCGAAGCATGGTTCGTATGTCGTGAAACGGTGCGTCGGCAAGTTGAGTGAAGCCAGCGTCAAACAACTTGCGTGAGTGTTCCAGCATGCGCTTGTAGCCGTCGACGTCGCGCGGTTCGATGCGGCGGATCTCGGCGAGGGTGTCTTCGGATGTTCCACCGTAATCAAAGGTGCTGCCGTCTTGAAACCGGAATCTGTACCACGGGTGGAGCGGGACGAAATCAACGTAATCCTGACGGGATTTGCCAAACAGCTCGAACAGTTCATCGAACAGGAAGGGCGCCGTGATCACGGTCGGCCCGGCATCGTGGCGGAAGCCGTCTTTCTCGAAGACCTGTGCACGGCCCCCCAGTTTGTCAACGCGATCGAGCAGTGTTACGTGGTAACCCTTGGCCTTCAGGCGTAAGGCTGCCGCCATTCCGCCAAAGCCAGCCCCGATCACAACGGCTTTCGCGCTGCCTTGCGTTCCGAGTTCTTTAGGCTGCAGCATCTTTTGCATTATTACACTCTGGTGGCTATCGCGGCTGGAAACCGGCACAGCGGCCCCTCTTCCTGAAAGCGCGGAACGGTACGTTAAACGATATTAGAGACCGATGTGCGGTCGAACTTTTCATTTCTTCAAAACTCGTTATCGCGGCAAACGGATCACTTTGGAACCAGCAGAATTGACCGGTCGCGAGTATCGTAGGCTGTGCCTCGGTGTGGGATTGCGAACCGGGAATGAACTGCTCTGCGTTCGTTACCGTAGTAGAGACTGATTTGAAACTTACGCTGCGGGTCTATTGAACCGGGACCATTAAGTCGGTTTCAAGCCGCGGACGAAGAAAAAAGTACATATGTCGAACGAGATCATTATTCCGGCGATCGAGCCCGGCGGGCAACTCTACCCAATTGAGAAGCTCGACGCTCATCGCAAGGGTCTGTTGCACCTGGCGATCTCTGTGTTCGTCTTTTGTGGCGACCGTTTGCTGATCCAACGCCGGGCCGAGGGTAAGTACCACAGCGGCGGGCTGTGGGCGAACACTTGCTGCACGCACCCTGGTTGGGGGGAAGACTTGGAAGTTGCAGCGCATCGCCGGCTGAAGGATGAATTGGGCCTCTCGGTGCCGTCGCTGGAAGAACGAAGCGTCATTGAGTACCGTGCGCAGGTTTCCGACAACCTGTGGGAGCATGAGCGGGTTCATGTTTTTCGCCACCACTCTGAGGCGAGCCTGCCAAGGTTCGAGCCCGCGCCGGAGGAAGTGTCGGCCGTTCGATGGACCACAGAACAGGAACTACGCACCGAGATGCTGTCCAATCCGGAGCGGTTCGCCCCATGGTTCCGTATCTACGTTTCGCGCTGGGATGAATTGAGCCTTCTGGGGGACGTACCTGTGTTGTGAGCCTTCCCCTGTTGCGATTGGCTCTTATTTGAAACCTCAGATGTTATGCCGGTAGCGCATCTTGTCGCATGTCCACCGCAGTCTGAGAGGGAAGCGTACCAGACCTCGCCAACAGAGTGAATGCGGGGGGCACGAAGAAGAAAGAAACGACGGTCGATAGTAAGACGCCTCCGGCAATCGACATGGCAAAGGGCGGCCAGAAGCTACCACCGGCCAGGATCAATGGTACGAAGCCTCCGAAAGTGGTGAGCGTGGTGGAGACGATGTGCCGACCCTGCGCCATGACGACTTCGGCGATCCTGTCGACATCGCCATGCAACGCCTTCAAGTCGGCCTGCAGTGCTGTCATGATTATGATGGCGGCGTTGATCGAGACGCCAATAGAACCGATAACGCCGATCACGGCCTGAATTCCAAAGGGGTATTGGAACACCGCAAGTGCCAGCAAGCTGAGCCCCATCGAGAGGACGGCCACGACAGCCGTCACCACTGACAGGCGGTAGGATCCAAAAGTCAATACAATGCTGGCCACGGTCAGCGTGATGATCAATCCCATCGATCCTAGCAGGTTGCGCAAGGTTTCATCGCGAGCATCGGAATCTCCGCCAATCTCGAGCCGGTAGCCCGTCGGTATCGGCAATTCACTCTGCGCGATCTGTTGCTGGACCCGGCGCAGGGCGACCTCAGGCAAGACGTTGCGCTCCACAAACGCCTGTACGGTATTGATGCGTTCACCGTTGCGCCGGTGGATCGAGGTTTCGGCCGGCACGACATTCAGATCGCCGAGCGCGGTTAATGGGACACCTGGGTAGGCACCTTGTTGGACCAGCGCGGTCGCGTTAGGCGGAGCGAAATCTAGTGTCCCGACCGAGCCAATCGAACCGCGACCGTCGTCATCGACCCGGACACGGATCGGTAGTTCCTCGCTGGCCTCGATAATTGATCCACCAACTGCGCCTTCGAGTTGCGTTTCGAGTTGGTTGGCGACGCCAGCAAGGTCGAGGCCGGCTAACCGTGCCCTCTCCTCTGAGAGGTCGAAGCGTACTTTGGGGGCTCCGGCGGTCAGCTGCGTCCGTGCAATGGTGATGCCCGGTACATCAAGCATGAGCAGTCGTATTCGATCTCCGATCTGGCGGAGGACAGCGAGGCTTTCGCCAACGATGCGGATTTCGACCGGCGCGGTTACGGGCGGACCCTGGACAAGGCCGCGTACGACAATG
This sequence comes from Filomicrobium sp., assembly GCA_030665765.1. Lineage (GTDB taxonomy): Bacteria > Pseudomonadota > Alphaproteobacteria > Rhizobiales > Hyphomicrobiaceae > Filomicrobium. The sequence continues at coordinate 13,935 of DAOUZE010000028.1, read as the reverse complement.
CGGGCAGCCGGCACTGAGGCATCGAGTCGACGCTGGAGGCTGTCGAGCATGGCTTCGGTTGCTTCCGGCGAACGGGTTGTGACAAGGGCTTCGGCAAAGCTTGGTACGCTGTCTTGGTTGGCAATCATGTTGTAGTAGAAGGCCGGTGCGCTTTCCCCGATGACCCACGTCAGTCCGGTGATGTCCGGTTCTTTTCGCAGCAATTCGTCGACCTGGCCTGTAACGCGAGTTGTCTCGCTGATCGACGTGCCGTCGGGCAGTTTTACCTGAATATAGAATTGATTGCGATCGACGCCCGGGAAGAACTGGGGCTTGAGTGTCGGGAATGCAGCAAAGCCAATGACTGGCAGAATCAGTGCGAACAGTATGGCCAGACGCGGATGGTACAGGGCAAGCCGCAAGGCTCGGCCGAAGAGTAAACCCAGCGACGAAAAAGACATGCCTGTCGCCAGCCACTGCGCGTCTTTTGTGTGTTGTGGGTCCTTTAGCAGGAGACCAGCCAGAGCCGGCGTAACGGACACGGCGAGTGCGAGCGATGCGACAAGCATGATGATCACTGCAATGGCGATTGAACCAACAAAATCACCTGCCGGTCCGGGAAGGAGGACCATCGGCATGAAGGCGAGCACGGTTGTCACCGTCGATGCTATCAAGGGCGCGACGAGCCGGCGTACCGACTGGTCGACAGCGGCGAGCCGTGTCTGACCTGCGGCCAATCGTTTGCGGATATCATCGGTCATGACGATCGCCGCGTCGACAACAAGACCCAGGGCGACGATCAAGCCGGTGACCGACATCTGATGTATCGGGATGCCGGATAAGCGAAGCCCAAAAATGGAAACAAGAGTTGCCAACGGTAGTACGAGCGCGACGACGAGTGCGGCCCGCCAGCCGAGCGTAACAAGCAGCACGGTCAGGACGAGCGCTATGCCGATCAGCATATTGACCACCACTCCGGTTAGTCGCTCAGAGGTGTAGGTGGCCTGGTTGAAGGTGCGGTGCAGTTCGAGGCCGGCCGGAAGCTCGGATTCGAAACTATCGAGGACTGATCCGATCCGTGCAGCCCAAGCATCCACCTGGAGGTCGTCCTGCATGCGTGCGGCAATAAGAACGGCTTCGCGGCCGTTAATACGCGCCAGGCTTTCGGCTGGCGTGCGTAGCGTCCGCTTAACTGACGCCACATCACCTACGCGCACGATGCGCCCAGCGTCGCCTTCGATCACAGGAATAGCGCGGACGCGATCGAGCGCTTTGATCTCACCGGCGACTTCGATCAGCAAGTCGAGCCTGTCGCCGCGCACCTGTCCAGCGCCAACTTTTGCATCGCCGCGTGCGATTGAGCCGGAAACCGTTTGGGCGGTCAGTCCTAGGGAAACCAGCTTCGCGGTGTCGACTGTGACGCTGATCTCTTCATCGCGGGCGCCATAGAGTTCAACGAGCTTGGTGCCGCCAACGGCCCGCAGACGATCCTGCAAGACCTTTGCAGTTCGGCGAATAATCGCTGGGTTTGTCTCGGTGCCGGGTGCAGGCAAAAGCGCGACAACCGATGTGAACGCGCCAGTGCGATCGTCGTCGAATTCCGGCTGCGGCACGCCGGGTGGAAAGTTGCGGGCAGCGTCATTGAGCGCATCGCGGATCTCCGACCAAGCCTGTTCAATGCGATCATCGGAGATGAACTGAGAGAGCTCGATGCTGACGACGGAAATACCAAGGCGGGATACCGACGTCAGGTCGTCGATCTGGGGAATCTCACGCAGCTGCTCCTCAATCTTCTCGGTAACCAGGGCTTCGACACGCGCTGGATCGGCGCCGGGATAGGGCGTGATTACGGTCGCAAACAAGTTGGTGATGGTTGGGTCTTCCTGGCGGCCGATCGCCATCAACGCGGATGCACCGGCGGCGACGATCATGAGGATTGCCAGGGCCAGTAGACGCCCGTCGCGATAGAACAAGGTCGACATTTTGCTAGCCCCCAGCGAGCGCCACGCGCTGTCCCGTTACGACCCGGTTGGTTCCGCCGGCGACAATCTTGGCGCCGGGCTGAAAGGTGCCGTGGACATAGGCGCTCTCGGCTTCTATGTGCAGGATTTCAACGGCCTCATTCTGCGCCAACTGTTGGCCGTCGCGGGTGACGACGGTCAGCACGTTCCAAAGTCCGCGGTGGCCTTCGCTCAAGGCAGCTAAAGGCACCCATGTGCCACGGGTTTCGATCCTCATATCGAGAGCGAGTGTAACGATTTCGCCAAACGGTACTTTGCTTTCGCCCGTCACATCGAAGAGCACCGTTACCGTACGCGTGCCGGCTTGGAGATCGGGACGTTTCTTGTCGATGCGGGCTTCCAGTTCGCCGACGTGGGTTCCGAGTTTGTATGTCCGCGATGGGTCAAGCTTGCCCGCGATCTCGGGAGGCAACCCAATTCGCGCCTGGAGGCGGTCGGCTTCAAGGACGGTGAGTAGTGGTGTGCCTGCCGCGACGACGGCACCCTCATCGATTGAGCGAGTACTGACAATGCCATTGAAGGGCGCTGTTATGGTTGACTTTGCGATGTCGATGTCGATCGACCTGATCTGAGCGTTGACCCGATCAATGCCTGCCGTTAGCTCGCCGAGGGATGCTTCGGCTTCATCGAGGCGCTGCTCCGGGCTCCAACCCTTCTTTTGCAATTTGGACTGGCGATCCAATGTCAGGATGGCAAGGCGACGCCGTGCTTTCAATTCGCGCTCTTGGGCTTCGAGCTGATCGCGTGTTGCTTCGAGTTGGGCGGTGTCGAGTTGGGCAATCGTTTCGCCGGCAACAACGCGGTCGCCCTCGTCTTTGAAGACAGATGTAACCAACCCGCCGCGCTCAAAGGCGAGTGCTGTCTGTCGTGCAGGTTCGAGACGACCGACGTAGCGGCTGGTCTCCTGGTAACTGTCCTGCATCTCGACGGTCAGCGTTTCAACAGGTGTTGGAAGCGGCCGCTGGGGGCCAGCCTCAGCGGCGGCGAGCAGGTAGAGCATGGCCGTGCCTACTCCCATCAGCACGACAAACAGTAGCGCGACCGAGCTTGCTGCCGTTCCGATCAGGAAGCTTTTTGCCCGGGACCGCGTTCTCACTATCGCGGGGGTCTGTTGGCCTGCCGCATCGTCTTTGCTCATCTTCGGCTCCGTAGGCTGTTTCGGGGGCTCCAGTCAGCCCGTGTCCGGCCGACCATGATGATGTCTTGCGTAAAGTTACGGCCGCTAACATATGTTAGGTGCGCTAACTTTACAATCACAAGTTAGTGTTACTAACTTCGTCCTTTCGGAGAAGATGCGTTATTGTGCGAATCATCGGCAGACCAAGGAGCAGAAACCCGTGACGAGCGGAGACGCTGTCAAACCCAAAGCCAAGTATCACCACGGAGATTTGCGGGAGACGCTGGTTCAAGCCTCCTACGATCTCGTGGCGGAGCACGGTGCTGAGAATTTCACCTTGGCGGATGCTTGCCGGTTGGCGGGTGTTTCAACTGCCGCGCCCTATAAGCATTTCCGCGATCGCGATGAAGTGCTGGGCTTAATCGTCAAACGTGGGTTCGACGAGATGTCGTCGCTGTCCATGGCTGCCGTTGAAAAGGTTGGCGTTGGGACACTTGCCGGCATCACCGCGATGGGGAAGGCCTATGTCCGCTTTGCCGTTGAGAACCAGCGTGTTTTCCGTCTGATGTTTGGTCAGCACCCGGTGCTCAAGAAAGAAGTGGGTGTTGTCGATGAGGGCATGGGCTGCTTCTCAAAGGTGATCGAGCAAGTTGCGATTTACTGCGAACGCAACGGGGTCCGCGGAGACCCGATGACTATCGCGGTTCGGTTGTGGACATTCGTGCATGGTGCGTCTTCGCTATTGATCGACCAGGACTATGCGGCGGTTGCCCCCGACCTTGATGTCGAAGCAATGCTTGAAGAGACTACGCCGCTGTTGCTGTCTGGGCCCTTGCCATAAACCAGAGCCTGCCGCCTCGTAGCGGTCAGCTGACAATGCCGACGACCCTTTCGATGGTCCAGAATGCGGCTAAGGTCCCAATTGCAAAGGCCACCGCTACGGCGCCTTGAGGCAATAATTGAGGTATCAGGCGGCGGGTGAGTGCGCCGACTGTGAGCAGTACTGCGACGAATGCCAGCTGGCCGATTTCAACCCCAACATTGAAGAACAGAAGCGCTGCGGGGATGGCGTCGTCGGGTAATCCTGTTTCCGAAAGGGCACCGGCGAAACCGAGGCCGTGAAGCAGTCCGAAGCCGAATGCAACCAGCCAGGGCCGTTCTGCCGTAGGGCTTGCTTGCCCGCGGTTCTTTGCGATGACCTCGGCGGCAACCAGGGCGATACTGAGGGCGATCAGCGCTTCGATTGGGCCAGATGGTGCCGATATGTAACCGAGGGTCGCGGCTGCCAGGGTGATCGAGTGAGCTACGGTGAAGGCCGTTATCGTCAAAACGAGTTTGCGGACGTTGTTGATGAGCAAAAGCAGCGCCAAGACAAAACAGAGGTGATCGAAGCCGAGCAGGATGTGCTCAATGCCGAGCATGGTGTAGACGCTGGCGACGCCGAAGATCGTTGAAGGCTCGGCGACAATGAAGGATGTCGTGCCGGCCATCATCCGAACGCTCTGAGCGGCTCCGTCCAAACGTTCAAAGCGTGCGATGGTCTCAACCATGGTCCGCTCTAGTCCTGCGATGCGGACCTCTTTACCTGCCAGGCCACCCGTGCAGCGAACCGACCAGCGAACCGTGTTAGCGGCACCGTCGTTGATACTCACCGGTGGCGCGGTTTCAGCGCAGGTATCGGGAAGCGTAACCGCGAGCCTTATCGTCGCGTTGCCGCGGGCTGGCGTTTTCCAAAGTATGCCGTACTGCTCAGGTCCGGTCTCGCGGATCTCGAGGTAGGCCGGCCTGACTTCGTGGGCGACGGCTGGACTAAGGAATAGGCTGGCAGCTGCACAGACAAGGAAGAGGGCCCCGCGGATCATGCGCCGCCGTCTTTAGGTTGCTCTACATGAATTTCGTACTTTTTCTTCAGGGCGTCGATGTAAGCGGCGCGGGCCTTCTGGCGTTGAGCTTCGCCCCAGTCGCGCTCGACGGCTGTGCGGGCTTCATCGAGCTTTGGTACGCGTCCGTCTTCGCGCGAATCGACTTGCACCAAGTGGGCACCGTAGCTTGATCGGACCGGCCCGCTCCATTCGCCCGGTTTCGTCTGGGCGAGAGCGCTGGCGAATTCCTTGCCGAAAAGCCGAGACACGGTCGAAGGCGAGACGTTCTCCATGGTGCGGGGCAGTTCAATAACGTCACCGAGCGCGGACGGATCGGCTCCGCGTTTTAGCTCTGCGAGAATGGCTGCGGCATCATCCATCAGGCTGGGGCCGCGGCGTTCGCTGCTTAAGTAGACCTGGCGAAAATTGAGCGAAGGTTCGAGTGCATATTTGTTTTCGTTGTCGCGCAGGAACTTTTCGAGGTCCTGTTCGGTTGGTTCGCGAATGGCTGCCAGATCATCGGTTATAAATTCGATTTTTTGGGCGAGCCTCCTGCGGACGATGACATCGTCATTTTCTAGGCCAAGCGCCAAGGCTTCGCGGTAGAACAACTCTTCGCGCACACGGGCTTCGATCAGGCCGTTGAACTCGGCTTGGGTCGGTGGACGACGCCATGTCTTGGAGAAGAGGGCGACGAGGTTCTTTTGTTCGGCCGATGTTATCGTAATCGCCTGAGGAGAGGCTTCGCTGTCTTTATTTGAGATCGAATAGAGACCGAATATCAAAAGCCCGGCAATAAAGAATTGTACCAATGGAGAATTTAGAGGAGTGCGTGCGAGCATTCAGGTTCTCATTTTGCCGTCATTTGATGGCCGTCCCCTGGATCGGCTCGCTATTTCGAGATTTTCCAACTTCCTTTGGGGAGGCCAGTGATGGTGGATCCGGGCGGTGACGTGCCCGGATCCATGTTGTGAATTCATCAGCCCTTCGGAGTGTACCAGATCGGCGACGTGTAGGCCCTCTCTTGGGTTTTCATGGGGACCTCCTTGGGGAGCTTGATGTCGTAGCGGAAGGCGTCGTATGCGGTCCAGCGCGGGGTCGGGATTTCGATGACGCGGGCGTAGTAGAAGGCGCGCTTCTTGGCATCAAATTCCGGGTCGGTCCAAACTGTTCCCAACTCGGCCAATCCAATTGAGTTGGACCAGGTTGCGCGGGCGACATCAACGGTGTCGCCGACTGGCGGCAGTTTACCTTTGGCATCGGGTTTGCGATCGCCGGCCCAAATGACATCGTAGACCTTTTCATGGCTCTTGCCGTCGGCATCGAGCCAGCCTTTAACGATCTGGATCCTGTCCAGGTTCGCGCCGATAGGGTCTTTCAGTGCGTAGACCATGAAGCTCGGTGCTGTGGCACCTTCCGCCACCTTGGGCAGGTCAGCTCCCATGGGAACGCCCTTGCGATAGCCGATGAATGCAGGATTGCGTGTCTCCATATCGTCTTTGGAGAAATCCCATCCGCCAAACAGGCGTACCAACATGCGCGGACCGGTCGTCGCATAGACCTCCTTGCGCTCCATCGCATCAAAGATCGCTTCGCGGGTGTTTTCGACCGCCCAGACGGCAGCGAGCCCAGAAGCAACCTGCTCCCAACCGAGGATTTTCTGGTCGCCAAACTGACCGACCAGGTGCATTGGACGTTCCGGGCTGGGTTCGGTACCGGTGTGCTTGCCAAAGAAGTTTTCTTCTTCAGCGGTCGTCAGCGAGGTGTGACTGTCGGTCGAGCCGATCATGCCGAATTTGTATGGGTTGGTTCCAAGGCTTTGTTCAAGCTGCAGGCCAATCTTCAATGCCGAGCGGGCATACTCTCCGGCCAGCATGTCGTTGGTCTTGGTCTGGCTGAGGTTGAGGTTGCCTTTGTCCCAGGTCTCATAGTCGGCGAACTCGTCGTTAGGTGACAGGAAGGGGTGAGTTTCGCCATCGCCTTTAATCTGGGTGGCTTCATACAACGGCTCCCAAATGGAGCGCGCATTGACGTATTCCTTGTCGAGCTCCTTGCCGTTCCACTGCGCCTTTTCAGGGAACATGATGCCGTTGGCGAGATTGCCGTTATGTGCGATCGCGAGCACGTCGCCGTTGGTCGCCTGCTCGTAGGTATTCATCCACTTCCAAAGATCGCGGGGATCGGGGCTGCCGTAGGGTTTCAGCGTCGTGTAGGGGCCCATCGTGCGCGCCCGTGCGGCGCCGTCGCGGTAAATGACGACGCGGTGCATGTTGTTGCCGTCGATCAGCGAGGTCCATTCGTAGCCAATGAAGGATGTGAAACGGCCCGGGTCGTTGGCTTCTTCGGCGGCGGCGATCTGTCGATCCCAAACCGAGCGGAACAGTTTCGTCCCCGGCACGACGTCTAGTGCATCGGAGATTTTCTTGCCGCGCGAGAAGCTGTCGATCAATTCAATCGAGGCCTTCACGGCCTCTTCGCCGCCGGCTTTGATCATATTGTAAATGCGTTGGCCTTCGGGGTCTGATGTGATGCTGCGATCGCCGTCGACGATCAGATCGAACAGACCCATATTGTCGGAGTGGTCAGCCACCACAAGCCAATCGAGAGGACGGGAAAGTCGGGTTTTCGTCCCCGTCGTTGCCGTCACCTCTTCGCCCTTCGCAAAGCGATAGGCTGTGCGCGCGTCGAGCCGGTTGCCAAACGCACCGGCATCAAATGATGTCGAGGTATGCAGGTGGGTGTCGCCCCACAGCGGGAAGGTCGGAAAATTCCGGCCTGCGTAGGGCGAGTAGGATTCTCCTTCGAAAGCCTTGTTGAGGCTCGATGCCTCGGGGGTTGGCTCGAATGCCGTCGCGGGGGCAATTGTAAGAGCTAAGGGGAGAGCCGCAAAAAGCACTTTCCTAATCATTTGGATTTCTCTCTGAACAAGCACTGAAAAATTCAAGATGAGCTTATTGTTTGGGCGTGTACCAAATTGGCGTGGTGTAGCCGCGTTCCTGCTGGCTTGTCGGCGCATCCTTGGGGATTTTAGTCCCAAGGCGGAAGGCGTCGTAGAGATACCAGGGAGGCGTCGGGATCTCGATCACGCGGGTGTAGTAGAAAGCCCGCTGCTTCGGGTCGAAATCCGGGTCGGTCCAGACTGTGCCCAGTTCCGCGGCACCGATGGTGTTGGTCCAGTTGGCGTTCTTTACATCAACTGTGTTGCCGACGGCTGGGAGCTTGCCTTTCTCGTCCGGCTTCCGGTCGCCCGACCAAGCGACGTCGTAGACTTTCTCATGCGTCTTGCCCTGGGCGTCCAGCCAACCCTTGACGATCTGTACGCGATCAAGGTTGGCGCCAATCGGATCGCGCAGCGCATAGACCATGAAGGTCGGCGCCTTGCCTTCGGGCGCGTTTACCAGGTCGCCCCCCATGGGCACGCCCTTCGAGTAGCCTGCGAAGGCCGGCTGGCGGCTATTCAGGTCCTGCTCGGTATAATCCCAGCCGCCAAAGAAACGCACCACCATGCGCGGACCAGTGGTGGCATAAATTTCTTTGCGGTCCATCGCATCGAACAGAGAAGTGCGGGTGTTTTCCCTGGCCCAAACGGCCGTGTAGCCGGAAGCAACCATCTGCCAGGCAAAGAGTTCGCCATTCTCGTTTTTCATGAACGGATGGGTCAGCCGCCCTGGCGAAGGCTCATAGCCTGTATGCTTTCCGAAGAAATTGTCCTCTTCGGCGGTGGGCAGCGACGTGTGGCTGTCGGTGGCCCCGCCAATGCCGAATTTGTATGGGTTTGTGCCGAGTTTTTTCTCAATCGCTAGACCGTTTTTCAGCGCTTCGCGTGCATACTCATACTGCAGCATGTCGTTGGTCTTGGCCTGGGACAGGTCCAGGTTGCCTTTGTCCCAGGTGCCGTAGTCCGCAAACTCGTCATCAGGCGACAGAAACGGGTGGGCTTCGCCATCACCTTTGATCTGGGTAATTTCATACATACGCTCCCATTTGGCGCGTTGCTCAACATATTTCTTGTCAAGTTTTCGGCCCGTATATTGGGCATCCACAGGGAACATGATGCCGTTCGACAGGTTGCCGTTATGTGCGAAGGCCATCGCCGCACCGTTGGTCTTGGCTTCGTAGTCTTCCAGATATTTGTAGAGATCGAGCGGGTCTGTACTGCCGATCGGAGCTTGAGTCGTGAAAGGCACCACCTGGCGTGCGCGATCGGCTCCGTCACGGAAAATGACGTTGCGGTGCATGTTCCCGCCCTTAACCAGCGACGTCCATTCAAATCCAATAAATGTTGTGAACCGGCCGGGGTCGTTAAATTCCTCTGCCGCCTGAATGACGTCTTCCCAGATGGTCGCATAGCGGCGCGAGCCGGGCGAATAGTTAGCAAACATCTCCGGATCGACCTTGCCCTGCGAAAAGGTTCCGATCAGGTCTAGCGTGGTATCGACAGCCTCCTGCCCCCCAGCATTGAAGCCCTTGGACCAGCGTGCACCCTGCTCGTATTGTGTCACCAGCGGTACTGCCGCCAAGGTATCGATGATGAAACCCATTCCATCGGAGTGGTCAGTGATTGCCAGCCAATCAAGTGGACGTGAAAGTCGGACAGGCTGGCCCGAAGACGCTGTTATCTCCTCACCACGGGCAAGACGATAGGCGTCCCGGAGGCCAACGCGGTTGCCAAAACCACCTGCATCCATCGACAGCGATGTGTGCAAATGGCTGTCGCCCCACAGCGGGCGTTCGGGGAAGGTTCGCTTCGCGTAGGGTGAATACGCCTTTCCGGTGTAGGCGGCTGAAAGGTTATCCGACGGCATGCCGATATCCTGAGCGGCTGCTGGAAAGGCAAGTGTCAGCGCAAGGATCGACGTTGCACCCAGCATAGCGACTTTCATCGTATATCTCCCTTTGGTTGCGACGGCTTCCGCTCAGGTTACTTCACTGGCGTGCACCAAATCGGCTACGTGTAGGCCCGTTCGGGCCTTATTGGGCTCGATCAAAAAATGCTGTCCTGATCCACCGCAGCAGCAATTCTGGTGGAACAACTATTTCAATTATTCCTGGGTTAGGCGGGCTGTAACGTTATCGACAACCCCCTTGCAGTCGTCGCCAATCTGATCCTTCTTGATCCTAAGGCAGGCGTAAATCCGTCCTTGACCGGCTTCAACGTCGGCACAGTGCTTTTGAATATCGGGAGCACATGTTTCGAGCGCTTCGCGAACGCTGGATAAGAACCAATCCAGTTGGTCCGCGGCGTCAGCGATGGCAACATCGCACTCCGGTGAAATCTTGTCTTCATGTGCGTACATGCAGGCAAGCAAACGACCGTCGCCAAGCGTAACCTGACTGCAATAAGACTTTATGTCCGCCTCGCAAGCTTTGAGCACATCCTGTGCTTGCGTAGCGGAGGATGCATTGAGAAGCATCAATGCGGCGGCGGCGAGCAGGTGAGCACATAAATAACGCATTACAAGATCCCCCAGGGTCAAGGATTCACGACAACATACACCGTCCGTCCGTCCTGAACTGCGCGCCTGTAGTAGACGCCGCCGCAGTAGTAATAGCCTGTGCGAAGCGGGCAGCCCGCCACGGACGTCCGATAGTTGACACGGCGCGTTGTGCGTCTCGCTGTTCGCCTGCTGACGCGGCGTGCCTGGTGTCGGGGCGCAGCGGCGGCTTCAGTGACACCGACGCCCGTGACGACCATGCCGTGGCTTCCTTGTTCGAGATGGATTGTTGCGCCGAGACCGACTATGGTTGCCGAAATCGCCCATACGTGCCCGTACTTCATTTTGCACTCCAACTCTACGTGGCAATTAAGTGGTTTCGATACACGCAAAAAGTCGCAGAATTCATACGCGCTTGCAAGCAATTCGATGCAGCAGATGACGTCAGAAATTCAGCTGCGCTCGTTAATTGAGAGCGCTCAGGTTCTGTAAGCCGATGGAGGCTCTATGAAGAACCGCATGCGCCCAGGGCGGGCGGTGTGATCATGTCGCTCTGCGGACTGTGCAGAGTGTGGAGCGGGCTGCATTGTTCAACGCGAACTAGCGATCGCGGCTCCGACGGATGCAACATCAATCCGAGTACAAGTTTTGGTCTTACGTCAGCGCTTAAAAAGGGGGTCCAACGGCACGGTTGTTTGAAGGTAGACGGAATCCCCTTCAAGCCGGTTTTTAACATCAACTTCGTGGTACCATCGTAGCGAGGTCGATACTGGGATTTTGCGGATCTGCGTATTGAAGTTCAAGCTTGGTCCAAGCGCGGTTGTTCGACCTTTGAAATCACCGAGCCGTGCACCATCCCCGCTATCGCCGGTGACTTGCTGATAATGAAAGCCGACGAGACCGGCTGAAAATGCTTTTGAGAAATGCTTCATCAGCGCATATTCGACATGGAACTCCGTCCCGGTCTTGTAGTCCGTGTCGGGGTTGCGCCCATTGAAGGTGAAACCCGCAGTCGCGGAAACCTCGAAGCCGATAGTTGGGTCTAGCCAAGTAAAGCCTCCGTGTAGGTCGGTGCCCCACCTGTTAAAGCCCATATTGGCGATGTTCTCATCGTCATAGGCTCCGATTGGTATGTTCGTCAGGCTCGCCAGCCTCCAATGCCAATTGCCGCGGTCCCAACCGATAAATGATAAAATGAGTGGGTCACCAAAACTGAAAGTGTCGTCGTTGATTCCAAAACTCGCCCCCCGCTGGAAGGACCTTCCATCAGCAAGTGTTAAACTTGCAAGGGCGCTGGCGTCAGCTGATATGTCTTGGTAGCCAACTGGCGTCAGGAGTGCGAAGCCATAGCGCCCATTCAGTAATTTGCGGGGAGCAACCCAGAAGAAGGCCGGAACTTCGAGAAATAGGTCCGCTCTGACGTCGACATCCACATCAAGTTCGAAACGCCCTAGGTCATTCGCCACAACACTCCGGGCTGGGTCTGCGGAGGCATCGCCGCCGTAATAGTATTTATAATTGACAAGGTAAGTTCCAGGAGGCGGTACGATGGCCGCCCCAGATGCAAGGCTTCCGAGCAGGTAAAAACCTTTGGCGTCTTCGGCCGCTTTTGCGGTCGGAGATGGTATTGCCGTGATGAGACAAAGGGCAAGAACGAAAGAAAAGAGCGCGCCAAAGCAAAAGCGATTGCGGCGATTTCTCAAAAGCAGATCGTTCATGTCAAAACCAAGTTAGTAGTTGTCCCTGGATTCGTCTCTGAACCGAGTCTTCCGCGTGCGTCAAACTTGTTTGGGGGGGCGGAACAATATCTTCGAATCGGTGCGCCATTGCTGCAACGCTCAGTTGCTGAAAAACCGCCTGTGCCGGCGCGTCTAGAGCTGCTTCAGCATTGACTGAATGAATTCATTATCCGGATTGCGGGCGAGGCCTTTATTGAGCGCGTCGCGGGCTCCCTTGCGGTTGCCCAAGGCCGCCTGGATTCTAGCGAGCATGACCCATGCATCGATCAGCTGCGGGTCCTGGCGCGCAGCTTCGCCAAAGGCCTGGAGCGCGGCGCGCGGATTGCGCAGGGCCAGGGCCGTGCCACCAACCGCCATATGGCTTTCAGGGAAGTCGGCGTTTGCGATAAGCGATTTACGCCACTCGGCCGAGGCAGCCTTCAGCGCCGGTGCCACATTGGGTTTAACGAGAGAACGCGGTGCGCCAATCAATGCGCGCGCGGCGGCGATGCGCACCATTTTCAATTGATCATCCAGCGCTGGCTCGAGACGGCTTATCCGCTCAGCAGGAGGGGCGGCCGTTTGAATATCAATGGCGGCGGCTCGCACAAGCGGGTCCGGATGGCGTAGCAGCCGCACAGTGCGTGTGGCGGTCTCGGGCCCTGTGTTGCGCAACAAATCAAGGGCCGTCGCGCGTACGATACCGGGTATTGCGGCGTCTTCGGCGATCGTGACGAGCTTATCGACTTGGGTTGCGGGTTCGCGCCGCGCAGCCGCGAAGACTTGCGAGAAGTGGGGGCCCCGGTGCTTGCTGTCGGGATAGCGGCGCTTAATTTCAGCGGCGGCCCAGGCAGCGTTTTCATCGCTGTGGCAATCGGTGCAGGCGTTCGGGGCGCCGGTCTCCTCAGACAGATCGGGCCGCGGGACGCGGAAGCTGTGATCGCGGCGACCGTCGACGCCCATGTAGATGCGCTCGATCATATGACAGCTCTTGCATTGTGCTCCTGGCGAACCTGGCTCGTGGAAGTGGTGCGCGGGGTCGTCGTATGAAGCTTTCTTCAAGGTCGGAAAACGGTCATTGCCGGCGGGTGAATGGCATTGGGTGCAGACGCTATTTCCCGTTGCCTTCAATTTCGCTTGATGTGGATCGTGGCAGTCGCTGCACCGGACGCCCTTGGCGTACATCTTCGATTGCAGGAAAGAGCCGTAGACGTATACCTCGTCTTGGATCGAGCCGTCGGCGTGATACAGACCGTCACGCAAAAGCGCGAGGCGGTAGGCGTCGTGGAAGGGGGTGCCCGGTACTGGGCTTTGATCGCCAAATGGGCCGCGACGAGAGTGACAGGCCGCGCATTGCTGGATCTCAGTCTCGGCCTGATCGGGTGAAAAGGCGATGGTCAGCCCCGTTTTCGAAAGCCCGGATTTATTTTCGGATGCTTTCGCGTCTGGATCCTTTGCCCATGCGACGTGAGCCTCGCCGGGACCGTGGCAGGCCTCGCATCCGACGCCGATCTCAGCCTGGGTGCTAGCATAGCTTCTGGTTTCAGAGCGGTAGTTCTTCACGAAACCGGTCGCGTGACACTCGGCGCAGCGGGCGCTCCAATTTTTGTATGGTCCTGTCCAGTGAAGACCGTCGCCGCCCTTTTGGTTCTGATCAGGATACAGGTGGTACCAACGCTTCGCCGTATTGTCCCAGGAGAGATCCAGGGTCTGAAGCTGGCCAGGTTTTGTTTCCAAGAGGTATTGCTGCAGCGGTTCAATGCCGGCAACGGATTGAACCTCGTAGTCTTTCAACTTGCCGTC
>DAOUZE010000490.1 GCA_030665765.1 Filomicrobium sp. | reverse complement strand
CGCATTGATGTAGTCGATCGCCTCAGGCCCAAGACAGGCATCGTCGAGCGAATTGGCGATTGCACCGATAATGGCAGAGCCATCGGGGTTTGAGCGGGTCCGGTGATAGGTGTCGGCCTGCTCGCCACATCCGCGCACGATGCCAAGGATCTGCGCGCCGCGTGCTTTGGCCGCGTCATAGGATTCGAGAACGACGGCGGCCCCTCCTTCCGCAATCACAAATCCGTTGCGGTCCTTCGCGAACGGGCGGGATGCTTTTTCTGGAGGATCGTTGTGGGTGGAAAGCGCGGACAATAGAGCAAAACGGATCAGACCCTCGGGATGAACCGTCGCATCGACACCCATGCACAGCGCGGCGTTTGTCTCACCGCGCCGGATGGTTTCCATTCCGAGTTGAATGGCTGTGACACCCGAGGCACAGGCCGTGCAAACTGAAATCGGCTGACCCTTTGTGCCGAATTGGTCGGCGAGCCTTTCCGCAATGGTTGCAAACCTTACGTGGTCGGCAAGGTCATTAAAGCCATTGTTGGGTGCGCCCTCGCGCAAACCGGCCGCCATGGCCCGGTAGGCGTTCTTAGATTTGTCGCCGGTCGCCTTGGCAAACAACCTTTGCAGTTGAGGCCATTCGAGTTCAGAGGGTGGTGTCGCAATGAAAAGCGGACCTGGGAAGTTGCCGCGGCTTCCAATTCCGGATTGCTCGACCGCCTCCAGCGCAACGGCCGATGCCATTGCCCGGGATAGCTCGAATGCGGAGTAGGGTTCTATACCCATGAACTCCACACATCCAGCGACATTTGAGTGCAGCCCATCAGTAGTAAAGCGGTCGATTCTCCGAAGGCCCGATCGCCCCTCGGTCAGTCCCTGCCAGTTCGTTGCCAGGCCTTGGCCCAGGGAGGTGACGAGCCCGAGTCCCGTTACGGCAACGACCGGCCGTCCACGTGCATCAACCTGGCATGCAACCATTAGCTTCCAGCCTTACGGACAAGAGCGAAGGCTTCGCCGCGCCAGTGCCCCCAGCAGCTGACCAAGATTCGGTCAGGGCAATTCGCAAGTTCTTTCTCAACGCCCGTCTGATCAAACGGTGGGTAAAACTTGTCATTACGAAGTGCCAACGCGGCAAGAGCCACTCCAACCGGGAAGTGTGCTTCCACACCATGGCCGAGCACGGTGCCGTATCCACGAATAGCGGCGCCGGTACCTTGCTCACTAACATCCTTTAGGAAATCGAGTTCTTCGCTCGTCGCGGGTTCCGCGCCACTGGCCCCGCTTAGTATGGCGAATGGTTCGCTTTTTAGATCTGTATCGATTGCTGCGAGTTGGCGGCGTGCGTTTTCCGTCGCCGACTGCGGCTTTCGGTTGCAACGCCCGGAGACGACATTCTCAATTATTGCATAGACGTTCGCACCCCGTTTCTCGGCGTGAGACAACTCTTCGAGGACAAGAAACGCACCGATGCTGGCAGGCGCAAGACCTGACGCCTTCGTGCCTGCAGCACGTTCCCAAACAGAACTGTGGGGTCCCTGCGCCAACATGCCACCAAGCTCGAAATTGAGCAGCATGTCCTCGCGTTCGGCATTGAAAGCCCCGCCGACAAGAAACAGATCGCCTTGCCCTGCCTTGATTCTTTTTGTGGCCGTCGAAATTGCCGCGACGCCTGCCATCTCCTCTCCCATGAAGGTCCGCGACGAGCCGGTCACCTTATGGACGATCGATATATTTCCCGCCAAAAGGTTGGACAACTGCGCGAGGAACAAAGTTGGCCGCAGATTGCTTGGCAGTATCTCATTTGGGCAAACGTCTCCATGATCGCGATCCGTGTGCGAGATCGTCTCCAACACCTTCATATCGGTGGCGGTGTCGCGCTCACCGCTGCCGGCGGCGACGATCATGTCGGTACGTTCCAGATACTCCAGGTTTCCCGCTATCCCGGCGTCGGAAAGAGCAAGCCCAGCAGTAAAGGTGCCAATCCTTTGCCACGGCTCCATCTGCCTCAGATCGCCTTTCTTAGGAACTTGCGTCGAGAAATCGACGGGGCCAAGAGGATGAACGGGGTTGGGCGCGAACCTTGTCCCATCGACAACCGGTTGCGGCGCTCCGCGGCTCAGCGCCTCCCAGTGCGCGTTGGCGTTTTCGCCGAGCCCGCTCAAAAGCCCAATGCCGGTTATCGCGACGCTTCGGTTCATATCGTCTTGGCCCCCGACAAAATAACGTTGTCCTGTTGGATCATTAATCCGACTTCTTGTGCCCT
>DAOUZE010000501.1 GCA_030665765.1 Filomicrobium sp. | reverse complement strand
CTGTGATCCAGCAAGCGGTCTGGCTGTACTTTCGCTTTCCTCTGAGCCTGCGCGATGTCGAGGATATGTTGTCCCAACGCGGCATCGATGTCTCGTATGAAACGGTCCGCCGCTGGTCGTCTAAGTTTGGCTTGGCCTATGCGAGAAAGCTCAGACGCTCGCACCCGCGTGCTGATACGCGTTGGCATATCGATGAAGTCTTCGTCTCGATCAACGGCAAGAACGTATATCTGTGGCGCGCCGTTGATTGTGAGGGAGAGGTCCTGGACGTGCTGGTACCGTCGCGCCGAAACAAGCGAGTAGCCTTGAAGCTGATGCGGAAACTGCTCAAGTCACAAGGCTTCTCGCCAGACGCCGTCGTGACAGTGAAACTGCAATCATATGGTGCGGCATTGAGCGAACTTGGGATGAGAGCTCGCCACATAATCGGCGGTCGGATCAACAATCGGGCCGAGAATTCACATCTCCCGGTACGGCAGCGCGAAGGAGGGATGCAGCGCTTCAAATCAGCTGGTGCCGCGCAACGATTCCTCTCAACCTACGCCGCTATCTACAACACATTCAACGTCCATAGCCGCTCGGATCTCGCGCATAACATTGCGCCAGTTCCGAGCGGCTATGGACAGGTGGAATGTCGTGACTGCTGCAGCGTGAAATACGGAGACGTCGTCCATTTTCGCGTACTACATGAGTAAACGTGACAGCGCCCTCTCGAAGAATGGCTGGCGAATGCCCGAACCGAGATCAAACTGACTTATGGCCGATACCAACCCAATCCATCTCCATCTAAGCCAAGGCTTAAAGCCCGGAACTTTAAAATACGGTGAGGAGCTCATGGAGTAGCCCCAGACGAAGCGAGCTTTAGAACAGCCGTGACTGCATTCAATTCAACCACCGCCAATAGCTTGTTTTCAGCTTGCCGTTGAGCGCCCAGCACTGCATTTTAACGGTTCGTGAGCAGCTAGTGGCGGCCTCGCAATTAGAACGACACAGGATGACCAGCATGAGTTCGTCATATCTCGCGACGATCAGACTTGGATCAAGTCACTGGGTCCGAAATTTACTGTTATCCCTCTCGCTGCTTATTGCTATTGGCTTTATTCTACTGTTTGCAGTGCCCTATTTTTACGGACGCGGAGTTGCCTCAGAGGCATTCGTTGATTCCGGACGTTTGCCCTGGTTACTTGCCCATATAGGGACTGCTATGGTTGCTCTGCTCATCGGTCCTGTCCAAATTTGGATGGGCTTAACAGGCAAGGCGCTGCCGATACACAAGTTGTTGGGCGGCATTTACATCTCTGCAATAGCTGTCAGCTCTATCACGACCTATTATCTTTCGATCACGACGAATGTGGGCTGGGTTTTCGGCGCCGGTTTAGCCGGACTGTCGACGGCTTGGGTAATTTCGACTGGCCTTGCTTTCGCAGCAATTCGAGCCCGTAATTTTGATCAACACAAAGAATGGATGATCCGAAGCTACGTCGTAACATTCGGCTTTGTCTTCTTTCGCATGTTTGTCGGCGCAACGGAGGCCGCGTCTGTAGGCGAACTCTCCCAGCGTTTAACGGCGGCGAGCTGGTTCTGCTGGTCAGTGCCGTTGCTGGTCACAGAAGCGATTTTGCAAGGACGCAAGATCTTTTCCAACCCTCAGCGTTGAAAGCGCGGCACAGCAATCCTCCAAGTGCCTCTGCCGATCTTGGCGATAAGATTGCCCTCCACCAGCACATTTTGCCCCTCGGGGAGCTTGTCGGCCTTGCCGTCGAACACATTACAGTTGGTGAATAGCGTTTGCGGTTTGGCCTTGTCTACCGCTTTAGCGATCTGCGGAAAAAGCAACAGAATGACGCCGAGGCAGGCCGCAAGGCATGCGTCGCTGGGATACCGACCACCAGCCCCCGAAACGATGATCCCGTTGTCACCGAGGCCATGACCTGCTTCCCGAAAACTGGACCGTCTGAGACTGGAATTTTCCACTTATGATCGTAGGGCTCATGAGGAGGAAGATCGATGAAGCGGTCGAAGTTCACAGAAGCGCAGATAGCGTTCGTGCTGCGCCAGGCTGAAGAAG
>DAOUZE010000217.1 GCA_030665765.1 Filomicrobium sp. | reverse complement strand
GCACGGAACCATCCCCGGATCGGTCAACTTGCCAGAAAACTGGCTAACGAAAAACGGCGGCGGAACGTTCCGCTCAACGCCAGCTTTGGAGAAGCTCTACAGCGCCGCCAAGATTGGCACGAGCGGCAAACAGATCAATTTTTGCAACACCGGTCACTGGGCCTCGCTCGGCTGGTTCGTCTCGCATGAATTGATGGGCAACAAGGACGTCAAGGTGTACGACGGCTCGATGCTCGAATGGTCCGCCGACGAGAACCTGGAGATGGATCAGAAGGTGAAGTTGAACTAGCCGCGGAAACTCCTGGCCAGCGTCGTATCGAACGGCGACCGCAGATACGAAAAAGAAGGCAGGCTCCGATACTATCGGGCCTGCCTTTTGCTATTGGTACGTACGCTTGAGGATTGAGGTGGCTTCACTTACCCGCTCACTTCGACACTATTCTTCGATAAGGCCGACCTGCTTCTTCCATGCGCGCCAGTCGTCACGCATGGCGAGGGTTTCAGGGCGGAGGTTTTCGATTCCGGTGTAGGGCACATCGACGGCTGCCGGCCTATCAGGATACTTCTTCTTCCACGCCATGTGGCGTTGGATTATGCGCTCATAGGGTGAGGCTGCCCATGCTCCGACGGGAGTCGAAACCGGGTATTCCTCGCGCGGATCGCGGAACAGGTCGTAGAAATTGGCAACGACAAAGTTCTCTCCTGGGCCTGGTATGTGCAGCTTGTATTGTTCCTTCACCAAGGCCGCCATCTTGTTTGACTGATAGATAAATACATGATCCCGCCGGCCTTTGGTCTCACCGAGCAGCATCATGGACGTCTGGTCGACACCATCGATGACGCGGTCGTTCGGAATGTGCTTGGTGCCGCCTGCAATGCGCGCCAGCGAAGTGTAGAGGTCGGCAACGTGAATCATGTCCCCGACGTAGCCGTCAGCATTAATAGCGGCCGGCCAGCGAATGAAGGCATCGACGCGAACACCACCTTCGGTGGCATCAGCCTTGCCGCCGCGATAGACCATTGGTGAGTAACCCGAATAGGGTGCGTATTTTGTAAAGTTGCCGTTGTCACCCATTATAATGACAACCGTGTTTTCAGCCTTGCCGGTCTCTTCCAGCTTCTTCAGGATGTCGCCAACCCAGCCATCGAGCTGTTGCATGCTCTCTGTCTGGAAGCCGCCATTAGGCGATGTGAACTGTTTGACTTCGGAACGAGTGAAGGTCAGCGGCAAAAGCGGCCAGTACTGCAGAAAGAACGGTTCGTCTTTTGCGGCAAGGCTATCAAGTTGCTCCATGGCTTGGCGCTGATAGCGCTCGTTCATTTCTATGTACTTTTGCTGCGTCCATTCCTCACCGGGTTCGAGGTCGACCTCACGGGCCTTACCACCGGCTTTGGCCTCGAGCCCAGTGACCATATGGCCTGGGATGGGACGGAAGCTGCGGTCCAGCGTGTAGGTGTCGCGAAACTGGCTGTAGTTGGCGCCGATTGTCTGGCCGGTTTCGTGCGCCTGGCGTGAGAAGAGACCGAGCTGTCCTTGCTGGTGCACAGGAAAGGCGGCGTAATCGAAACCCTGATTATGCGGGAAGCTCTGTTCAATATCGCCGATATGCCATTTGCCGACATGGGAGGTGTTGTAACCTTCGGCCTTGAGCACCTCAGCGAGTGTCACCTCATCGGCGGCCATGCCAAATCCATCCATGGCGACGGATGTGTGCGCCATGCCCAACCGCCAGGGTTGTCGGCCGGTCATGAAGGCGACGCGGGTCGGTGTGCAGGAGGGCTCGGTGTACATGCGCATGAAGCGCATGCCCTCATCGGCGAACTTGTTGATGTTCGGAGTTTTATAGCCGCGCACGTAGTTCAGATAAGGCTCGCCGATCTCGCCAAAACCAATATCGTCGATGAGAATGTAAAGTATGTTAGGTGGCTCGCCGCCGTTCGCCTTACGGATCTCGGCGAGCTTTTCATCAACTGCTTTGTCATCCGCTGCCCACTTGTCCTTGTTCTGACGTTCCAGGACATAGTATTCGGCATCGTGAACGAGATCGGCCGCATAGCTGGGCGAAGCGGCCAGAGCTGCGACGATCAACGTGGTCAGAACCCTCATCATATACATTCTCCTGAATTGGCTCATAGTACAAAGTACAAAAAAGCTTTGAGGGGCCGGCTTCATTGCCAGCGCGAAGTGGCGATGGCTGGCCGTAATTGGCCCGGTCGATGCCAACGTGGCAAATTTCAGAATTCTTGCGAGCGCTGGCTCGCTTACGCGTATCATGGCACGCTAGTTCAATGACCACACGGTTCGCTTTCCACCCACGATCGATAGTTAGCAGTTCGCATCTTGGCGCAGATTTCCCGAGGTATCACTACTTCCCAATGTCCAGGTTTTTCGGCACCTTCTCAAGGGATAAAAATTACTGAAAGGGTACGAAAATTGCCGGTTAGGCGACAGCAAAATTTCGCCAATCGGAATCAGCTTCGTCGCGCAGACAGGGAATTCGTGCCGGACACCTGATCGGGTTTTTCGCGCATGTTTCGGACGGGGCGGCTCCGGCGGTGCGTCGTGGCGACGGCCCCGCCCCACGATGATGTTTTTCTAGAGCGGCCTCACCAGAAGCGGCATACCGCCGGCAGGACGTAATGTGATACGCGAAATCGGCTCCGGCTTGTGCTTGCCGTCCCAGTCAAATTCGGCGGCGCGGATAAAACTTGCCAGCAGCGTGACTGTTTCGATCATCGCGAAAGCCTGGCCGATGCAAATGCGGGGACCGGCGCCAAAGGGCATGTACTGGGTTCGTGGAATCCTCTTCTCGTTTTCGGGCAGAAAGCGGTCCGGATCGAAGCGGTCGGGATCTTGCCAGTATTTGCGGTGACGGTGGATGGCATACACCGGAAAAACCAGGTTGGAGCCAACGGGCAGGTTTTCGTCACCGGCGCGGATAAACTCGGTGTTGACGCGGGCCACCACCGGCGCTGGCGGATAGAGCCGCATGGATTCCTTCAAAATCCGCGTTGTTATCTGCAGCTGGTCTATGTGCTCGGCGCCGATCCGATTACCACCCGCGACACGCGCGACTTCCTCACGAACGGCCCGCTGCCATTCGGGCGCGCGGGCCAACAGATAGAGCGTCCAGGTGAGCGCTTTTGCGGTCGTCTCGTGGCCAGCCAGGAGCAGTGTCGAGACGTTGTTGATCAGCCCTTTCTCGTGCATGGGCTCATCGGTCTCTGGATCACGCGCGGCGAGTAGACGGCCGAGGAGATCATCGTCGGCTCCGCCGATGGCACGGCGCTCGGCGATCAGGTCGGCCACGATGCTCCGAAGGGTGCGCGCGGATCGGATCATGCGCCAGGTGCCGGGGTGCGGCACCCAGTTTGGCATGCGTATAATGGCGTATGCGGCTTCCCAAGAGGCCTTGGAAAGGTAGGCCTCCGTGGCGGCCATGATACGGGTGGCAACGCCGGCGTCGCTGTTGCCAAGCATGCTGCGCATGATGACCGCCAGCGTTGCTTGCGTCATATCCTCTTCAACGTTGCGCAGGCCTGGTCCGGAGGCTTGCCAAACGGCGATATGCTGCTCAGCGGCCTGAGACATTCTCGGTACGTAGGCAATGATTTCCTGGTGCCGAAAGAGTGGGGCGAGGACGCGTCGTTGCCAACGCCATCTAGCGCCGTCCGCTGTGAGGACGCTATCGCCGACGCTTCTATCGAAGACCTGCTTTTCGACCCGGGATTTATTGAGCGCGCCGGCGCGGCGGATCAGGATCTCTTCAATGAGTTCCGGCCCGGTGATCCAGGCATAGGCGACATTCAGTGTTTTCGCGCGCAGAACGAAGATGTCCTGCTCATAGGCGCCACGCGGCACGGACCGCAAAGGATTCTTTGGGAACTGGCGCAGGAACTTGAGCAACGGAAGAGGCGCTTCCGGCGGCGTTATTGCCGGCGGATAGAGCGGCGTTCCGGCTTGCGTTGAGGCTGCCGCGGGGCCGTCGTTCGGACCTGGGTTATTGGTAAGCATCGCGGCTTTCTACGCAACATTGAGGTTGACCGCAGTATTCGGGCGTCAATCCAGCAGTGGAGTGACACTGGGAACTGACGCCGGCCCTAAAAAACTCAGCGGGCCGTCGTCAACGCCGCAGCATCTATTCTTCCTACTCAACGCCGAGCTTCTTTTTCAGTATCTCGTTGACGGCCTGTGGGTTCGCTTTGCCGCCGGACGCCTTCATCACCTGACCAACGAACCAACCAATCATCGCGGGCTTGGCCTTGACCGCCTCAACCTTCTCGGGATTGGCGGCAATCACCTCGTCGACGGTCTTTTCAATAGCACCGGTATCGGTGACCTGCTTCATACCACGACTATCGACGATCTCGGCCGGGTCACCGCCCTCCGTCCAGACAATCTCGAACAGGTCCTTGGCGATCTTACCTGAGATCTCGCCGGCGCCGATCAGGTTGACGATACCGGCAATCTGCCTGGCTAAAACCGGCGACTGCCGAATATCCTGACCTTCCTTGTTGAGGCGGCCGAACAGCTCGTTGATGACCCAGTTGGCCGCGGACTTGCCGTCACGCTTGGCGTTTTTGACGCCGTGGATGACCTCCTCGAAATAGTCGGCAGAAGCTCTTTCGGCGACGAGCACACCGGCGTCGTAAGCGGATAGGCCATATTCGTCCATGAAGCGGTGCTTCTTTTCGTCGGGAAGCTCGGGCAGCCCCTTGGCCAATTCGTCGACGTAGGCTTGGTCGAATTCGAGCGGCAGCAGATCCGGGTCGGGAAAATAGCGGTAGTCGTGAGCTTCCTCCTTTGAGCGCATCGATCGCGTCTTGCCGGTCTTTGGATCGAACAGGCGGGTCTCTTGGTTGATTGAGCCACCGTCCTCGATGATATCGATCTGGCGCCTGGCTTCAGAGTCCACGGCCTGGCCAATGAAACGGATCGAGTTCACATTCTTGATCTCACAGCGGGTGCCCAGCTCGGTGCCTGGTTTGCGCACCGAGACATTGACGTCGGCGCGCATGCTGCCCTTGTCCATGTCGCCATCGCAGGTCCCCAGATACCGCAGGATCGTGCGTAGCTTGCCGACGTAGGACTGCGCCTCCTTGGCGGAACGCAGGTCGGGCCTGGAGACAATCTCCATCAGCGCGACGCCGGAACGGTTCAAGTCCACATAGGAATAATCCGGATGCCGGTCGTGGATGGACTTGCCGGCGTCTTGCTCCAGGTGCAAGCGCTCGATGCCGATAGTCTTGGTGTCACCGTCGACCTCAATCTCAACCTCGCCCTCGCCGACGATCGGGTGCTTGTATTGGGAGATCTGATAGCCCTGCGGCAGGTCGGGGTAGAAGTAATTCTTGCGGTCGAAGACCGAGCGGTGATTGATTTCGGCTTGCAGGCCGAGACCGGTCCTCACGGCCTGGGCAACGCACTCCGCGTTGATTACGGGCAGCATGCCGGGCATGGCTGCATCAACGAGAGAGACGTGGGAGTTGGGCGCACCACCAAACTCGGTCGAGGCTCCAGAGAACAGCTTGGCATTGGAAATGACCTGGGCGTGAACCTCTAGGCCGATGACCACCTCCCAATCGCCGGTCGCACCGGGGATGAGGTTCTCATTCTTATCAGCTATCTCTGTTTTATCCTGCATCAGTGAATTCCTTGCCCGAGGTTGACTGAGTGGTTATCTCAGGTCGGGGGCGGCGGCAATGGCGCTCGGCACACTGCGTCTCGCGCCGCCTTTTGCGCGGTGAAAATAGGCTTCGCCAACCTGTTGCGGCGTTAGTCCTGCTTGGCCGTTTGCGGGAAGGATTGCTGCGGTGTCCAAGTACGCAGCGGCAGGCCCCGTTTGATCCAGCCGGTGCCACGCGGTCCGCCGACGACTCCCTCCTCGACGTTGATGACGTTGGGAAAGCCAGCTTTCAACAGTGGACCGGCAAGGGCGGTCGAACGCGAACCCGTGCGGCAGATGACGGCCACTGGCATCTTGCTGTTACCTCCCGCCGCGTTCAGGAGCGCCGATAAGAAGAGCTGCCCATTCTGGTGCATAGTTATGGCATGTGCCGTTGCAGGAACACCAGTTTGCTTCCATTCCTCTGGTGTGCGGATGTCCACCAGAAGAATTTCGCCCTTCAGCGCCTTTTCGTGAGCCGTCGCCGCTTCCATTTTGGCGACTTGCTGCGCGCCAAGCGGACCCGCAGCCAATAACATTCCGCATAGCATCGCAACCGGCCACCACCAACGCCTTGAGACCGGAGGG
>DAOUZE010000186.1 GCA_030665765.1 Filomicrobium sp. | reverse complement strand
GATTTCGTGGTCGTTTGGCGCATCCAGTCGGAAGAATACGATGAGAAGCGCAAACAGGCCGGCGTGGCGAAGTACCTGTTCAATATCCAAAACCCGGTCAGTACGGTGAAGGAAGTTGCCGAAAGCGCGATGCGCGAAGTGGTCGGCAAAAGCGATATTCAGCAGATTCTCACCGTGGACCGCCAGAAGACCGAACTGGAGGTCCGCGAACTGATGCAGAAGACCCTGGATAGCTACGATGCAGGCATCAGGATTGTTCGTGTGCAGATGCAGAAGGTTGACCCGCCGTCGAAGGTGATCGATGCCTTCCGTGACGTGCAGGCGGCCAAAGCCGATCAAGAGCGTCTGCAAAACGTTGCTCGCGGCTACGCCAACAAGGTCGTTCCGGAAGCGCGTGGCGATGCCGAGCGAATTCTGCAGAAGGCCGAAGCCTACAAGGAACAAACAGTGCAGGAAGCAATCGGTCAGGCCTCGCGTTTCGACCAAGTCTATGAAGAGTATGCGAAAGCGCCAGAACTGACGCGCAAGCGCATGTTCCTCGAGACAATGGAGCGCGTCTTCAAGGGGACCGATAAGATAATTCTGGATTCCAGCGGTGGAGGCGGTTCGGGTGTCGTGCCTTACCTGCCTCTCGATCAGCTCCAGAAGCGGTCCAGCACAGATGCGGGAGGACGCTGAAGATGAAGACACTATCAGCGTTTGTTATCATCGTGCTGGCGCTCGTGGCGGTCGGTGTCTACTTGTCGGCTTTTATCGTTCGGCAGACCGAGCAAGCCATCGTGCTGCAGTTCGGTGAGGTCAAGGACGTCATCAACGAGTACGCTCTGACCCCGGAGGGCAACTTCATCAATAACGCGGGACTGTATTGGAAGATCCCCGTGGTGCAGGAAGTCCTCTTCTACGACAAGCGCATTTTGGATCTTGATTCTTCGCCGCTTGAAGTCATCGTCGCGGGTCAGAAGCGACTGGTCGTCGATGCGTTCGTTCGTTACCGCATTACTAACCCGCTGAAGTTCTACCAGACGGTACGCGATGAGCGTACCGCCAAGCAGCGGCTGGGCAACGTTCTCGAATCGTCGGTCCGCAGTGTTCTCGGTGCCGCGACCTTTGAGGAGGTGGTGCGCGACAAGCGTGAAGATTTGATGCGGACAATCCGTGACCAGGTCAACCAGGAGGCAAAGACACTCGGCGTCAGCGTTGTTGATGTGCGGATCAAACGCGCGGATCTTCCCGAACAAAACTCCGAGGCGATCTACAAACGGATGCAGACCGAACGTCAGCGTGAAGCAACGGAAATTAGGTCTGAAGGTCGTGCCGCAGCCAACCGGATCGAGGCGACCGCAGATCGGCAAGCGACGGTCATCAAGGCGGAGGCGACCAAGAAATCTGAGCAGATGCGCGGTGAAGGCGATGGCGAACGCAACCGGATCTTCAACGAAGCGTTCGGAAAAGACCCGGAGTTTTTCTCCTTCTATCGTTCGATGCAGGCTTATGAAAAAGGCCTTGCCTCGGATGACACTCGGTTGGTGATTTCGCCGAATACGGATTTCTTCAAGTATTTTGGTGATCCGGCGGGCAAACCGACTACGCCGTGAGGCTGATCGATTTGGCAGGGTTTGGCCGCAAGCGTAGTTCTTGCGGCCAAACCCCCATCTGTTGCCGAGGCGGACAGGGGGCGTGCGGGCTAGTTGAGAGGTGCCAGCATGCATGATTTGCTCGTTGCTCTGGGACTGGTTCTCGTCATCGAAGGCCTGATCTGGGCGGTGGCTCCGGACACGGGCCGGCGCCTTATGGAACTTGCCTCGCAAACGCCGAACAGTTCCCTACAAATTGCAGGATGGAGCGCGGTCGCGCTTGGTGTCGCCATCGTTTGGCTCCTGCGGAGCTGAATGATACAAGGAGCGTCACCGCTATATTGGAGGTTCGCAAACATTCGAACCGCTACGCACCCAGCCCCAGCGGTGTTCACCAGCGGTCTTGTGCTCACGTGTGCCGAAAATTGAGTGTGCCAGTTTCGGAGTCGACTTGATGCTGAAGTATGTTCGTCCGCCCTTTCGTTACGTCTTTGCGGCGGTGCTGTTTTCCGGAGCTGTCACAGCGGGCTTTGAGATTCCCGAGGCCGAAGCTCAACGGCAGAGCGCAAGGGGGCCGAAAACTGTGGCCCCCATTGCCCGCGACCTGATTCCCGCCGTGGTCAATATCTCGACCAGCCAAGTGTCGAAGGGATCGCGCGGTGTTCCATTGCCCGAAGTTCCGGATGGGGCCCCCTTCGAGAAGTTCTTTGATGACTTCTTCAATCAAGAGGAAGACGGTCCGCCGGTTGGCCGCAAAGTTTCATCGTTGGGGTCGGGCTTCGTGATTGACGGTAAGGAAGGGCTTATCGTCACCAACAATCACGTCATTACAGATGCCGACGAGATCTTTGTTAATTTCTTCGATGGCACGAAGTTGAAAGTTGAAAAGGTTCTGGGGCGGGACGCCAAGACCGACCTGGCGCTTTTGAAGGTCAGTCCGAGAGCGCCGCTGGCCGAGGTGAAATTCGGATTGTCTGAACCGATGTTGGTCGGGGATTGGGTTATGGCGATCGGCAATCCATTCGGACTTGGCGGTTCGGTTACGGTCGGAATTATTTCGGCCAAGGAGCGAGATATCAACTCTGGGCCGTATGACGACTATCTGCAGACAGATGCTGCAATCAACAAGGGCAATTCCGGTGGGCCGCTGTTCAACATGGATGGCGATGTGATCGGAGTGAATACAGCGATTATTTCCCCGACGGGAGGGTCGATCGGTATCGGCTTCGCGGTGCCTTCGGATACGGCCGTCAATGTTATTGAGCAGCTTCGGCTGTATGGCGAGACGCGGCGCGGTTGGCTTGGCGTGCGGATTCAATCAATCAGTGAAGACATTGCATCTTCTTTGGGTGTCGACGCGAAGAAGGGTGCCCTGGTTGCGGCAGTGGATACAGATAGCCCGGCTGCCCTGTCCGGGCTCAAGAACGGTGATGTGATTCTCCGGTTCGACGGTAAGGAGATCATGACGATGCGCGGTCTTCCGCGTATCGTGGCGCAGACGCCAATCGGAAAAAGTGTACCCGTCGAGATCCTGCGCGACGGTAAGCCGATGACGTTGAGTGTTGAGGTTGGCCGGCTCAACGAAGCCGGTGCCAGTTCGGAAGCTAAGGAAAAGACCGAGACCGACGATAAGTCAGGGACCAGCACCGGTCCGGCGATCGCCGGGCTCTCGTTGAGCGTCATGAGCGACGAGTTGCGCAAAAAATATAGCCTTGGTGTGCAGACAAGCGGTTTGGTTGTGACGGCAGTCGAAGAGTCTAGTACGGCGGCGAAAAAGAACATTCGCGAAGGCGACGTGATCGTCGAAGTTGGACAAGAGAAAGTCGAAACCGTCGAAGCTTTGGAGAAAGCCGTAGAGCGGGTGCGCAAGAGTGGACGCAAAGCCGTCCTGTTACGCATCGAGACACCGCGCGGTGATTTACGCTTTGTCGCTGTGCCATTGAAGTAGCTTGCGCGGATGAATCTGGGTATTTGTCGCGTGCGGCAGAAGCTTATGGTGGCTGTGCCGCGTCACGGTAATTTTGCTGGTGAGGGGGGACAGTGAGCGGTGGCTGATAAAGCAGGTTATTTTGAGAGTTTTGCACGGCACTTCGTTCCGGTGCACCGTGAGGGCCACAAGTTCCTTGGCATCGGGGCATTGGTGACACTTGTGGCGTTCTTGCTGTCCACGTCCCTAGGGGTGGTGGCGGCGATCGGAACGCTTTACGTCGCCTACTTCTTCCGTGATCCGGACCGGGTCACCCAGTTGCGCGATGGGCTGGTGATCGCGGCGGCGGATGGTGACGTGGCGGAAATCGAGAAGGTGTTGCCGCCTTCCGAGTTGGACCTCAACGGTGGGGAAAGGGTACGCATTGTCACGCACCTGTCGCCATTCGACGTGCACGTCAACCGGGCTCCCGTCGCGGGCCGTGTTTCGCAATCGGTCTATGTCCCAGGTGCGTTCGTCAATCCCACTACCAACAAAGAAAGCGACGACAATGAACGCCGTCTGACGGTTCTGACCACGCCGGACGAGACGCAATGTATTGTCGTGCAAATCGCGGGCATGATTTCTCGAAGAATTGTCGCCTTCGTGCACGAAGGTGACAGTGTCGGTGCCGGCCAGCGCATCGGATTGATCCGTTTTGGCAGCCGAGTCGATGTCTATCTGCCGCCGGGTGCTACGCCGCTGGTTTCGGTTGGTCAGCGCGTTGTGGCGGGAGAGAGCGTGCTCGCCGATTTGAAATCAAAAGAGCCGGAACGTGAGGCGCGGCGGAGTTGACCGGTTGCTCAAGCCCGCATGCTGGTGCTCATCTTCTCTGATTTAGCCGGTCGCGTAATGCCTGTAGAGCCGAGCCCGTGTTTGCGGCAGGGGCAGCTTCGGCGATGGGCGCACCGGGTGTGTGTTGACGCCGTAGCGAGGCGCCGGAGCGACCGTTAGCGCTTGGTCCGGCATCTGCACGCTGTTGGTAGGTCTGGCGCGCGGTTTGCAATGCGGGCTGCTGTGCGCGGGCTTGTCGCTGGGGCGGTTGAGGAGCGTGGTGACCATTGGCACCGTTGTCGGGCTTTGTCGACTGAGCGTTGTCGAATTGGATGGAGTCGGCAAGCAACGAAAGAGTGTTGTCTTCCTCGACTTCGTTGCCTGACGCCCGCCAACGCTCCACGATCCGTTCAAGAAAGGCCTCGTCGCTGTCGCACCGCTGCCAACATTCCGAAAAACTTGCTGTCGACGAGCGCGGCAACGAATCTGCCGGCAAGTCGTTGAACTTGATGCGGACAGGTAGCGAGACTCCGTCACCGAAGGCTATCGCTTCGCGTTGACCGAGTGCCGGCAGGAATTCAAGAAGGCCTGAGCCGGTATCAGAGACCGCCGACTGGACGATAGCCTGGTCCTTGTCATTGGACATGCGCAGGGCGAACACGGTGTTGCACTGAGACAGAATGGTCGGATCAATTTCAGCTGGGCGCTGCGTGACGATGCACAAAGACGCGCCGTACTTGCGGCCCTCCTTGGCAATCTTCGCAATGGCGCGCTTGCATGGACCAAAACCAGCTTCGGTGCTGGCCGGTACGTAACGGTGGGCCTCTTCGCAGACAAGAGTGACGGGTACCTGACCTTCGCCCCAAACAGCGAAATCGAAGGTCATGCGGCAGAGAACCGAGACGACAACGTTGACGATTTCGGGTGGCAGACCTGTCAGCTCCAGAATGGTAATCGGCTTGTTATTGACGGGCACGCGGAAGATCCGGCCTAGGATCTGCGCCATGCCATCGGAAACGGTCAGCGATCCAAACATAAAGGCGTAGCGGACATCTTGGGTAATCTGCTCCAGGCGATGTTTGATGGCACGGTAGGGTGACAGATCGTGTTTGTTTTCCAACATACCCATGCGTTGTTCGATCATCTTGAGCAGATCGGATGTGCGATAGGGAACGGGTGTGTCGACGGTATAGCGGCTGGGGTCGTTGGAGCCGCGGCGCAGACGTTGGCTGCTGGCTTGCTCACCGTTACGGCTGGTGGCGTACTTGCCTTTGGCGATGGGAATGAGTTCCTGCAGGATCTCGATTTCCGCTTTCCGCTCCGGGTCCCCGATCAAGACTTCAACGATTTCGTCGAAGTTCAACAACCAGAATGGTAGCTGCATATTGCGCGGGCTAACGACTTCCCCCCACTCCTTGAATGCTGTTGCGTATTCGTTATGTGGATCGAGCAGGAGGATGTGCGCGGCGGGGTTTTCCTTCAGGATCGAGCGCAGGATCAGTGCTGTTGTGCAGGACTTGCCGGTTCCGGTAGTGCCGAGGATCGCAAAGTGTTTGCCGAGGAGATCGTCAACACGAACCATGGCGGGAATGGAAACGTCCTGGCGCAGTGTGCCGACGCTGACGCTGCGGGCAGTGCCACAAAAAGCTAGCCTCAGTTCGGACTTTCCTGCGACACGGACGCGATCACCAAGGGCTGGATAGATGGTTACGCCGCGGTTGAAACTAAAACCATTGTCTTCAAGCCGCCAGAGCTCTCCGACCAAACCCAGTTCGGCAATCCAGATTTCCGATTCGCCATCGCGCTGCGCTGGAACGGGAACGCTCAACGCCGAAACAATCGCCAAAACCACCGTGGTGGCCGTGTCGATGGCAAGCAACGTCCCCATTTCCGGACGGTCGGCGGTCGCCCTTGCCGCGCCGTCCCGCGGAACGTCGAGCAGGACAATTGCTTTGGCGCCTGTCACTGAAACGATGCGGCCGATAGAAGGATCGCTGGAGAGTTGATTAATTTTTTCTTCCAGGGTCAGGTCTTCGTTCATTTCGGTGTCTCGACTGTTTCGTTGGCGCCGATTCCGTGGACGGTGTCTCGCATCTGCGTCACGGACACGTGGTGGCGGGAAGGAAGGAGGATTACGACTTCGGTGCCAACGTTCTTTTGACTGCGGACTTCAAGTTCGCCGCCATGAAGTTCGACGAGAGACTTTGCGATCGGGAGACCGAGACCAGTGCCTTCACGCCAGCGCGTGCGGGAACCGTCGACCTGGCCGAAAGGTTGTTGAGCTACCTTCAGTTCGTCAGCAGTCATGCCGCTGCCGGTATCGCGTATAAAGACGGCGACGCCATCGCCGGGAAGTCCGGCTGCTTCAATATTCACGCTGCCGCCGGTGGGCGTGAAATTGATCGCATTGGAGAGGATGTTGGAGAAGATCTGAGCGAGTTTGCTTTCGTCCCCGCGGACCGGAGGAAGGTCGTCGGGAAGCCGATCGATAATTTCGATCTCTGCCTTCTTCGCTTCGGCTTTGAACGCGCCAAGTTGCTGAGCGACGATGGTCTTTATGCTGATCTCTCGAGTGTCGAGCGTGTGGCGGCCGCTCTGGATGCTGGAAATGTCGAGGATATCGTTTATGACGGTCAGAAGATGAACCGCGGCATCGTGGATCAAGTTGGCGTATTC
>DAOUZE010000295.1 GCA_030665765.1 Filomicrobium sp. | reverse complement strand
TGCGCGAACGCGCGCATTGATTGAACGGCTGCCGGTCGCGGTCAATGGAAGCGAGTATATTAGCGAGAAGGCACCTGAAGCGCTCAAGACCGTCAATCGGGAAACAACGGCCAAGGCGCCGAAACCCGCCAAGGATAATGGGGCTAGCAAGGAGCGCCGGACGATCGAGGTCAAGCCGGTCAAGAAGCCGGATTCCCCCAAGTTGAATGAGGCGCCCAAAAAGACAGCGGATACGGTTGCGCCGAAGCCGCCTGGCCAGCCTCCGGCCGCAACAAAGACCTAAGCCGCGCCGTCCCTGCAAGGGGGGCAAGGACAACCGAAACAATCTCCCTGTCAGTTCTCAGCGCCGCTGGCGTAGAAGTGGGTGACAGACCGGTTTGCTTCCCCCAGTATGTGGGCTTTGGCCCAAGCAACCTGGACCTTCAATGCGGAATACGGCAACGAGCAGTGAGCTCCTCGCGGAGCTGAAACTGCTGCATCCAAAACTGATCGACTTGTCGCTTGGTCGCATTGAGCGGTTGCTCGCCAAGCTTGGTGATCCGCACAAGCGGTTGCCTCCTGTGGTGCACATCGCCGGAACCAACGGCAAAGGCTCAACAACGGCGCTGCTGCGCGCAATGCTCGAAGCTGCCGGCGTCCGCGTTCATGCTTATACCTCCCCGCACTTGGTGCAGTTCCACGAACGGATTGTGCTCGCTAACCAGGCAGGCCGCTCCGGTCCGATCCAGGAACAAGCCCTCGTCGATGTTCTCAGCCGTACCCAGGCCTGCAATAACGGCGACGACATTACACAGTTCGAGATCACGACTGCTGCTGCCATGCTGGCGTTCGCCGAAACCCCGGCCGATGTGCTGCTGCTCGAGGTCGGCCTCGGCGGACGCTTGGATGCCACTAACGTCGTGGCGCGACCCGAATTGACCGTCATTACACCGATCTCGATTGATCATACCGACAAGCTCGGTACGACGCTGGCCGAGATCGCAGCCGAAAAGGCCGGCATCTTGAAGCCCGGCATCAGGGCGATTGTCTCCAAACAACAAACTGAAGCCGCCGACGTCATCGTGGACACCGCACATGAACTTGCTGCCCCGCTTGAGCTTTGGGGGCGGGACTTCGACGCTTACGAGCAAAATGGCAGGCTGGTGGTCCAGTGCGAAGACCAGTTGCTCGATCTGCCATTGCCCGCACTCGTCGGCCCCCATCAGATTAGCAACGCCGGCACCGCGGTAGTTGCCGCACTCAGGCTGAAGTCCTTTCACGTCGATGAGAGTGCGATCGCAAAGGGGTTGAGCCTGGCGCAATGGCCTGCACGCATGCAGCGTTTTTCAGAGGGGCCGCTGTTCGATCTCCTGTCCCATGGCAGCGAGCTATGGCTTGACGGAGGTCACAATCCAGCGGCCGCCGATATGCTCGCCCAAACCGCGGCCGATCTTGAAGAACGCATCCCACGACCGTTGTTTCTCGTGGTCGGCATGATGGGCTTGAAGGACGTGTCCGGCTTCTTGGCACGCTTCGAAGGACTTGCTCGGTCAGTCTTCGCGGTTCCGGTACCTGGCGCCCATGAGCAGCCCCTGAAGCCCGCCGGGATCGTCGCGGCAGCCGAAAAGCTTGGCATCAGCGCCAGCGAGACCGCCTCTGTCGAAGCCGCACTCCACGCCATCGACCGCCAGCATAAGGGCCCAAAGCGGGTTTTGATTTGCGGCTCGCTCTACCTAGCCGGTCATGTTTTGGCGCTGCAATCCGGCGTTGAACCACAAGCTAATTGAAGTTGCCTGCAGCAACTCGGATATGTCGAGAAAAGGCCGCCCTGCAAGTAAGGAGCGCGACCTTAAATATTCGGTCAAATTATGCCGTGTCCCGCCTTAGGCGATCGACGAGGTCAGCCACTTTTCAAGCGAAGCGCGCTGCGTCATCGCACCAACGTGCTGGGCGGCAACCTCACCGCCGCTGAAAAGCAATAGAGTAGGCATGGCGCGTACATTATATTTCTGAGCGATTCCAGGACTTTGGTCAACATCAACCTTAACGACCTTGACGCTGTCCTTGAGTGCCGCGGCGACTTCATCAAGCGCCGGGGCCATTGCTTTGCATGGACCGCACCATTCGGCAAAAAAGTCGACAAGAACCGGCTTGTCCGACTTGAGGACGACCGCCTCGAAATCGGCATCAGAAACCGTATCCGCCATGATCAAATCTCCTTTTTTCTGTGGCCGGTACGAAAGCGGCGTTTCAACCGCTTCCAAAAACTGGTCACGCTTTGGTGGCCTGCTCGCATGCAATCAGACACATTGCCCGTAAGTAAGGTCACGGCCGTCGCGCGTCAAGGCGATGTCTCCGCTGTCGGCCATCGTTCACTGGCTGCCCCCATTGCAATATGATCAATCGGCTGACAGCTCCCATAAACGGGCTTCCGCCCGATCGAGGCTTGTGTCGGCAACTTTAAGTAGTCGAGGCAAACGTGTCCATAACAACACCGCCTGAATGACGCGCCCGGGGTAGACCTCTTTTAAGGCGAGCCGATAGGCGGCCAGCTGAAGCAGGTACGCTTCGGCAGTCTCGTCGGTATTGTCGGGTACATCCCGGTTGGTCTTGTAATCGACGATCAGGATGGTCCCATCGATCTCGGCCAGCCTGTCGATGCTTCCGGCCAAGCGGAGTTTGGGTTCCCGCCCATCCGGACGTGGCAATTCAGCTGCGATCGCCACTTCTGCCTGGCTGTGCGGTCCAAATAACGGCGCCCAATCGGCATTGTTCAAAACAGCCAACACTTCCTGAGCGATGCCGGCTCGCACTTGCGGCATCAGGGCCTGACCGCGTTCGCGCAGAAACGCGTTGGCCGCGGCCTCCCGCCGCTCCGGTGCGATGTCCGGCAAATGCTCAAAAAGGGTGTGCGTTAGCGTTCCGCGCATGAACCGACCGTCTTCGACGTCGACCGCGACCGCGGGATTTGCCGCCGCCGGCTCTTCCGGCGCTGAACGGCTCAGCGGCAGCGCCGGTCCGGGCATCGGTTCGCCCTCTGGATCGGCTTCGTAGGGCACCAACTGCGACGGAGCCAACGGCAGCGTGACGACCGGCACCCGTGGTGCGTTGCGGGCTGCCCAAAGCGGCGGCTGGATCGCCTGGCTCGACTCGGGCCGGTGAACATCTTTGTCAGCCGGTGCCAGGACCTGCGGGGTCTCATAACGCAACACCTCGCGTCCATCTGCGGTAGGCACGCTTTGCATCAATTCACCGAGTCCCTCCTGCAATAAGTCATACCAGCAGCCCTTGGCGCGGCCATTCGCTCCTTCGAAACCGCCCACATAGAGGCGGTCCTCGGCACGAGTCATCGCGACATAGAGCAAACGCTGGAGCTCTTCGGCTTCGCGGTTGCCTCTTGCGGTTCTGGCTTCCGAGATCGCCGCGATCTTGCTGGCCCCCTTGATCGACCAAATTCGCGGCGGCTCGCCTCCTGGCAGATGCGGTGCGTGATCAAGCTTTGCCAAAGGGGCACGAGCACCGCCAGCGCCAGCACTTGAACAGGTATCCGGTAGAAACACGATTGGCGATTCAAGCCCTTTCGAGGCATGCACGGTCATAACGCGTACCTCGTTGGCGCCTTGCTCCATATCACGCTTGATCTCGCGGTTGCCATCACGGAGCCAAGCCAGGAAACCCGTCAGCGACGGCGCCTGCTGTTCGTCGTATGCAATCGCCAGGGCGAGGAATTCATCGATCGGATCGGCGGCCTCGTGGCCCAGGCGGAACAACAGCTGTTTCCGCAAGCCATCCTCGTCCAGCAACTTGGCATAGAACTCGAAGGGCGGCTGGAAGTCGGCTCGCTTGCGCAGTTTTACCAGGCGAGCGAAAGCGGTCTGCGTGCGAGTGTTGGTGTTGTGTTTGTCGATCAGTGCCTTCCACAGTGACGATTTGCGCTCATAGGCCAGCTCGAATAAGTCATCTTCGGTAAGACCGATGAGCGGGCTCTTCAACAGCGCAGCTAACGTCAGGTCATCTTCCGGCAGCGTTGTAAAATCGCCAAGAGCGATCAAATCCTGTACGGCCAACTGCTGCTCCAAAACCAGCCGGTCGGCCCCCGCGACAGGAATCTTCCGCGCCTTCAGCGCCGCCACCATTGGCGCCGCAAAAGGCCGTCGCTTGCGACAAAGGATCAGGATATCGCCGGGTCGAATGGGCCGGTCCTTTGCGACCAGTTTTTCACCATGTTCAATCCAGTTGGCGATGGTGTTGGCGATGCGCCCGGCGAGACGTTCGACCGGAGCCGCGCTGAGGCGTTCATCGAGGGGTTCGAAAGCAACGGCCGTCTGCGTGACCTCAACCTTTTCGGTCGGCCAGATTTCAACAAGCCCGGCTTCGCCGATGCGCTTTACGGCGTGATGGATCCGTTTGCCGTCTGCGCTGAGACCTGCTGTACGTTCTGTATCTGCGAACACCTTGTCGACGGCTTGTAGAACAGGCGTGACGGTGCGAAACGAGAGTTCGAGCGGAACGTGTCGGAACGCGCCCCCTCCAGCGGTACAAAGCTCTTCAAAGTAGGTACCCTTTTTGGCGAACATCTCGGGTGCCGCGCCTTGGAAGCTATAGATCGACTGCTTCTC
>DAOUZE010000339.1 GCA_030665765.1 Filomicrobium sp. | reverse complement strand
GTCATGAATCTCATCGGTCGCGGCGTAACGCGAGGTCCACGTATCGACGATCCCCGATAAATCACCTGAGAAATCCGTGTCCACAGGGGGCACGGTCTCTTCGAGCAGGTCCCTGTGCAAGAACACCTCGCTCTCACCGGTCTCCGCTAAAATGATGAACTCGTGCGAGAGATCACCGCCGATCGGGCCCGTATCCGCCTTCATAGGAACCGATTTGAGCCCCATGCGTGCGAACGTCCTCAGATATGCGGTAAACATGCGCTGATAGGTCCGCCGCGCATCGTCCTTGCTCAAGTCGAACGAATAGGCGTCCTTCATCAGAAACTCGCGCCCCCGCATCACACCAAAACGCGGCCGGATTTCATCGCGAAACTTCCACTGGATGTTGTAGAGGTTCTTTGGCAAGTCTTTGTAGCTCTTTACGCTGTCCCGGAAAATCGCCGTCACGACCTCTTCAGCAGTCGGACCGTACAGCATATCGCGCTGATGACGGTCAACGATACGCAGCATCTCCTTGCCATAGGCTTCGAAGCGTCCCGACTCTCGCCACAAGTCGGCCGACTGGATTGTGGGCATCAAGATCTCAACCGCACCCGCTCGGTTTTGCTCTTCCCGAACGATTGCTTCGATCTTTCTTAGAACCCTTAATCCCAGCGGCAGCCATGAGTAGATCCCGGCAGCCGATTGTTTAATCATCCCGGCGCGCAGCATGAGTTGATGCGATACGATTTCCGCTTCCTTGGGCGTGTCGCGCAGAACCGGCAGAAAATAGCGGGACAGGTGCATTGTACCCCTTCGCTTTGTATCGTCGCGGAGGCGACCCGCAATTTCTTTAAAGCTACGCCGCCAACGCATGTGCAGCCGCTCTTAACGAGGAACGCCACGCGGCGCAATGCCGCGTCGAAATCCGGCAGCTTCAGCAACCGACCGCGACGGCTCCAGCTGTCCCGTGGCTTGCCGCACTCCATCGCAAAAAATTTAATCAATGCCTGCAGCAAATAACGCCATCCTGTACTATTTGCCCGTGACAGACGACCACAGCTCAGCTATAAACCCATCACACGTAAGGAAAAGGGTCGAAGCCGCATGAATAACCGGCAAGTAGCCCAAGTCTAGGGATGGACAAGCGAGGGAGCCACAAAGGCTCTCCACAACGCTCCTCCCCGGCACTTGGACGAGGAGCTAACTTAATTTTCGGTCTCGGCCGGCGTTCAAAAGAGCAGGTAAATCCTGCTCTTTTTTTATTTAGGGGTCCGCAAACCAAAATCCGTTACGCTTGCTTTGCATTGCAATGTCAGCTCGAGATCATACCTATGGCGCCCCCGAAAAAGTCTCCCCGACGAAACCTTGGCAAGACCGCCGTTAAGACGGCCAAAAAAATGAGCCAAACGCGCTCTGCAACACCCCCTGCCCAAGCAACGGCAAGGAAGGCGGTCATCGCCACGTCGCTGCAGATGAGCAGCAGCGGTCTATCGCCCGGCAGATCCGGTAATGTCTCGTGCCGTTGGAAGACAGGAATGCTGATAACGCCAACAGGCATGCCTTACGATCAGCTCAAACCTTCCGACATAGTCTTCGTTGACGGCAACGGAAAGACGCCGGCGCGCGCACGCAAACCCTCGAGCGAATGGCGCTTCCATCTATCCGCTTACCTGGCCCGGCCCGATATGGGCGCTATGGTTCACACACATTCCCTGCATGCAACCGTTCTGGCCTGTTCACACAAGCCAATCCCGGCCTTCCACTACATGATCGCAGTAGCCGGCGGCCGTGACATTCCACTAATCCCATACGCACCATTTGGGACCCAGGAACTGGCAGCGCTTGTCGCCGAAGGTCTGCAACAACGCAACGCACTGTTGATGGCGAACCATGGTCAGATCACTATCGGTAAGGACCTCGCCTCCGCACTCGAACTCGCCTTCGAAGTGGAGGTTTTATCCGAGCAGTTTTATAAGGTTTTGACCCTCGGCAAACCGAAAGTCCTCGGCAGCAAGGCAATGGCGGACGTGCTTGAGCGTTTTCAGTCCTACGGGCAGAACGTCAAACAGGACTGAGCCGGTTGAAATAGACCTCAAACCAGTTTCCTCGAGAACTCCTTTACAAACCGATCGAGCCGTTTCCAATCGGTAAAGTCGGTGTTCCCCGACGCATCGAGTTCCTCGCCGTGTTGGCGTACGACCGAATGCAGCACCACCTTCTCAATCAAGTTGAGCTGGCGGTCATGGACTGCCCCGGCGACGTGCTCGACAAAATCCGGGCACCAGCCTGCTTCGAATAGATACTTGTCTGCAATCTCGCCCAATCCGGCGAGCTCATGCGCGTCGTGCGAGGCGGCAGAAAGGCTGACCGTTAGAAACGCGGAAGGATGTGCCCGGATCGCCGGTGCATGCCGCATCAAAAAGCTCGTCAGCTCTGGCGCAAAACCACCGCGATGAACCGAACCAGCGAGAATTGAGGCATCGTAATCATCGGCGCCTGCCTCGCCATCATGCAACGACAGATTGATCATTCTGGTTACATGGCGCGCGTCTTCCAACTTCCGCGCCACATGGTGGGCAATATGCTCCGTATGACCTTCTTTAGAAGCACAGACAACAAGCACACGCGCCATCTTTGGGCCCATTCTGAATTTCAATTAGCTACCAATCAGACCATGAGTGGCGATAGCCGTAAACCCGGTCTTTGAGGCGAATCAAAACTATTCCAATCGGACGACGACTTGCCTCCACGCCACCAGCAGCATACAAACCAGCACATTTTAAAGCGCAAATACAACAGGTTCGAAAAATAAGTTGAGTTGAGTGGTCAACCACCCAACGAAACGGCACAACGGACGAGGGAAACTCAGATGCAGCCGATCACACGAACCACACGCTTTATCCTATTGCTGGTTCTGGTGACATACACGAGTACATTCCCAGTTCCCCCGCACGCCGCCACGCCGGAAACACGGCCCTGCGGAGAAGTCTCCGACCAAGCACTCTTCATTCTTATAGCCGAAACCTACCGCACGTTTTCCGCGAACTGGCTGATCATCGGCGAAGATTGGTTTTCCAGCTACACCTCAAAGATAGAGGACAAGAACCCGCTGCTACCGAGCAAAGTTCCAGTAAAGAAAGTAACCGGCTTCATCTGGACCAAGGACGTCGCCTGCACAGCAAGTTACGACAAGCGTAAAAAGACGTGGAAGATGC
Source organism: Filomicrobium sp. (assembly GCA_030665765.1). Classification (GTDB taxonomy): domain Bacteria; phylum Pseudomonadota; class Alphaproteobacteria; order Rhizobiales; family Hyphomicrobiaceae; genus Filomicrobium. The sequence continues at coordinate 771 of DAOUZE010000339.1, read as the reverse complement.
GCATCACTGGCCAGCACATCAAATTCAATGAAGAAGGCGGCGGATGGATCAGTGCGGTCAAGACGGGTACGCTGGCTGAGTTCAATTTCACACAAACGGACGGTGCATGGAACATCACAGACCGCACCGCAGAAGTTTCCATTCTTGGTAGCGATCATACTGAATCAAAGCCCCGTCCTGGAGATCTACCATCACGCCAAATGAAACCGAAACGTTGAACCAAGCAGCCACGTCAGAGCCGGATACACCGACGAATTCCCCCGTCTACTCAATGCTGTTGGTAGCTTCATTGCCACTCGACAGATAACCTAACCGTCCGCCCGCATTCACCGGACAGGAACCACCCAGCAGTCTGCTGTCCGCTTAGCGCCTCATCAGTCGCCGCCCTATTGCGCAAAAGCCACCCGGACACTATCGTAATCTTAGTTCTCAAAGCTTTCGGTTTTTAAATGCAGTTATGAACATGAACAGCAAACGACGGGTCTGATAAAAGGGTGCTTTTGCCACCATGACTTATTGCAAATTATTCGAGGTGAAGTTGTTGCAATGATTGCCCTACTATTCGCGCTATTGGCATTGGCGATGGTGCTTGCCTTGATGAACCATTCCCGCTGGGCCTATTTTGTTTTCGCCATAACGCTCGCGCTCAGTATCTATTGGCTCGACTACCACTCAACTACTCAACTTAAAATCGTATTGTGAGGTGGTGCGATGATTTTGCAGCCACAACCCTCCCGGACGCTCAATGCCATCGGACTTCTGGTGGTCTGT
>DAOUZE010000071.1 GCA_030665765.1 Filomicrobium sp. | reverse complement strand
CGTATCGGTGACATCGGTAGCGGCCATGCCGGTGCACAGCTTCCAGGCCACGATGTAACGCGAGAAGTCGTCGAGCACCGTCGACAGGAAGAACCAACCCCAACGCACGACCTTCAGGTACGTGAAGTCGGTCTGCCATCGTGCTGGAAGCGCGTCTCCGACACGACGTTGGTTGATGGCCGTTGTCGGGTTCTGGAACGTGTCAGCGGCCTTCAGGACGATGAAGGCCGGACTGGTGATCAGACCATGCGCCTTCAATATCCGATACACGCTGGATTCTGAGACGAATGAATGCTTCCGGTCGGTGAAGGCCACGGCCACTTCACGCGGGCTCAGATCTGGTTCATCGAGCGCGAGTTCGAGGATCTTCTCGCGCACATCATCAGGGGTGCGGTTCCAGACACGGCGCGGTTTGGGCCGATGATCCTCAAGTGCATCGAGACCACCGGACTGGTAGCGATCATACCATGCGTAGAACGTCGATTTGGGAATGCCTAGCTGATCAAGCGTGCGCTGCATCGGTAATGTCGATTGCTCGACCAGGCGGATGATCTCCAGCTTTTCGGATGCGGGATACCTCATTCGATGCCCTCCCCATCCGCGATGACGCTTTTCTTGAGCAGCCGGTTCTCCAACGTGACCTCGGCCAGCGCCTCCTTGAGTTGCCGCGCTTCAACTCTCAGCCCCTTGACTTCGTCCGAGGTTGCTTCCCGCATGGCATCGCCGGCGAGCCGCTTCTTTCCGGCTTCGAGGAAGTCTTTGGACCAGCGATAATAAAGGTTCTGGTTGATGCCTTCCTTGCGGCACAGCTCGGCGCTCGTCTCCTCGCCACGCAGGCCTTCAAGGACGATGCGGATCTTCTCTTCCGCTGAAAACTTCCGTCGCGTCGCTCTACGGATATCCCGGACGGTCTTGTCTGCGCTGCCCGGACGACGCTCATTCCTGTCAGTCATCGTCTCCCTCCTCGGGGGTACGATGAACCGGAAAGTCTCTCTTACGCAATCAGCTCAATCTGTCCTGTGAGTGCTGACGGGGAACACTCTAGGGTTGCGGGACAATTCTCATGTAAGGCGTCGGCGCCGTCCAGCCATTGGGGAATCTCTGTCGCGCCTCTTCGTCAGACACACCAGGAACAATGATGACGTCATCGCCCGGCACCCAATTCACCGGCGTTGCAACTTTGTACTTAGCCGTCAGTTGGATGGAATCTAGGAGGCGGAGCACTTCGTCAAAGTTACGACCGGTGCTCATGGGATAAGAAATCATTGCCTTTATGAGCTTGTCGGGCCCGATGAGATACACCGTTCGTACGGTCTGATTATCGACTGCGGTGCGCCCTTCCGAAGCGGTGCCGGCCTCCTCGGGCAGCATGTCGTAGAGCTTTGCGATTTTGAGTTCCGTGTCGCCAATCAGTGGATAATTGGGGGCGTGGCCTGTCAGCTCCCGGACATCTTCGGCCCAGCGCTTGTGGCTATCCACGGAATCCATACTGAGACCTGCGATCTTGCAGTTACGCTTGTCGAATTCTCCTTTCAGACTTGCCATGTATCCAAGTTCGGTTGAGCAGACAGGCGTGAAGTCTTTTGGATGCGAGAACAAAATGCACCATGCATCGCCGATCCACCCGTGAAATCGAAGTGTTCCTTCAGTGCTTTCAGCTTCAAAGTCGGGTGCCTGACTGCCTATACGGAGTGTCATTTCGAACTCCCTTTGGTCGCTGGCTCGGAGTGCACCTGTCATCCAGCTAAGACATGAATACCCCTTGCCTACCCGTTGCGTAAGTTCGAACTGTTCATATTTCGGTGATGCACACCTCAGCCAGCTGCGATCGTCCCATGCTGCCGAACTTCTTGCGCCACGTATAGTGTGCCGCATCGCTGATCCCCGCGGCCCGGCACGCCGTTGGAACTTCGGAACCAGACGCCAGCTCCACCTCTATCGCGCGTAACAACTTCACGCAGTCTTCGTCAGAATAAAGCTTCCGGGCCGTCGCATACTCCTCTCATTGGCAGCAACATAATGGCCCAGTCTTATGGGGCAGGGACAGGTAGTCATGATGGCGTATACTTAGGCCATCTAGAGCGACGCCCTTGCTCACCTAATAGAGAAGCGTACTCCGCACCGATCATGTCGTAGCACTCACAGGACAGCGCTTCCATTGCGGCTCGGTTTACGAGTCTGACCCGCCGACGGTCATTCACGATATGACCCTCGCGCTGCAGATTTGCCACGGTGGATGAAATGCTCTCGCGGCGCACTGCTAGCATTTGCGCAATAAAGTGATGAGACAGCGCTATCTCGGATGAACCGCTTCTATCGAGGGTCATCAGAAACCACCGGCAAAATCGCTTCTCAATGCAGTGCAAACTGTTGCATACCGCTAATTGGGATATTTGACAGATCATCGCTCTTGCGTAGCGTAGCACGACACGGCGAAAGGGCTCGCATGTGTTAAAGCAGTGCAAAGCAAGCGGTGCTTCCATTCGCAAAGCTCTTCCGTCAACATGCACCAAGGCCGCATTGTTTGCCGTGCTGGCTCCCAGGAATATCGATATACCGACTACGCCCTCGTGACCCACCATACCCATCTCCGCAGTGTGCCCACAGGTTGCCAGATAAGTCCGAGTGACAACAGCACTTGTCGGAAAATAGAGGTGACGCATAGGCGCCTTATTCTCGAAAAGTGTTTGGCCGCTAGTCAACAAAATGTCTTGGATGCGGGGATGTTTGTACGGTGGCACGTTCTCCAGAAGCTCTCTTAGAAGAGTATTCTTGAGCGGGTCAGCCTGATGCATGTTATCTGCTTTGCTTGTATGTCGGTGTGCCCAACCTTTTGACGTTTGCACGACCGGTCCTCCACCCTCAGCAACTGCTGCGCCGGACTTCCTATAATTGAACAGTCCCAAAAAGAGTTTTTTTCATTCTCTGATAGTTTTCAGATATTTGAACACTGCCAGCACTTTGCCCGCAGGTCGCCAAACTAGCGATGCGGGCGCGAAGGATCTTGGTCCAGTTCCGCTGCACTTCGGGCTTGGCAACTTGTACTCCTCTTGAATCCGTCAGCACCAGCGACGCTAAAAGAAAGCAAAACCGATAGCCCGAACATAAGAACTGAAACGATCATCAACGCGCACAGAGAGTCTCAGCCTTCAGATCGAAGAGTTGAAACTTATACACGGGCGCAAAGTGTCTGATTCTAGCTTTTTCTTGCTTGACGTCATTTTTTGCCCCTACGGAGCTTACCTTCAGAAACCAAGGCTATAGACTAGTTCTTTTGAAGTTTCGGTACGCTAGCGCACATCTTGATAATTGCACCCTCAGCCAATGAGTTTGGTTCGCCGCGGCGTTCCCCATCATTCTGTAATCAATCCACAATCGTTCATGGCCCTTTTCAGAGACCCAGAGTATGCCTTTAAGAGGTCCGCTTATTGTTCATAGCGGAGAAGGCGGACGGCTGACGAGCGCAGATCAGGCATGTTTCGTTTAGCCTTCGAAAGCGGACGTCGCTCAGCGCGCCGTCGATGTCTGCTTCTGAACCAACTGCGGACATGCCGTTGGCGGACTAGGCGTACACCGCCAATGTACGTTAAGTCCACTAAGCGAACTCATGCAACAGCCGCCGAATGTCTGCTGGCGGCCCAAGGCAGACATCGTCAGAGCGTGTTCTTGTAGATTTTCCCGTCCTTCATGACTAGGTCGAAGTTCGTGTGCGGATCGACTGTCTTCAGCCCGAACTGCACCGGTACCGTCAGCGCCAGGAAATTGGTGCTGGCATTCACGTGTATGTCGCACGCCAGCTCACCCAAAAGAACATCAGTCCCGTTGAGATACGCTTCATTCACGCGCGCAATCAAAACGGGGATGAAGTCGAACGCGTTTTAGGCTCTCCGGTCAGCTATGGAAAGAAGGCCTACGAGACCGTCTTTCACCGTGACGATCTGTCGATGCCGCTACCTACGGCCGATCATGAACTGCTTGAGATACTGACCAAGCATGCCGATCAGGTCCTGCGAGAACGTGCAGAAGAGGGGAACGATTTTCTGGACGTTATTGCCGAGCGGATAGTCGATCAATTATCGAGCGGTCGCGTCACAATCAAGAAGGTTGCCGCCGACCTTGACACCAGTGAACGCACCCTTAACCGCCGCTTGGCTGAGCACGGCATCAGCTTTGATCAGCTGATCGATGACATCCGCAAGGACCTCGCGATGCGCTATCTCGATGAGGGCAAGGTTAAGCTGCAGGAGCTTGGTTTTCTGCTGGGCTTCTCAACGCACGCTAGTTTCACGTCGGCTTTCAAACATTGGACTGGCAAGACACCGAGTGAGACGAGGGCGTTGTCGTAACGCCCTCAGAACCGATCTGCTGAAGCTGAACTGAAGGATGTTGTTATGTTAGTTTTTTCTGGAAAGGCGATGAGCGTGGTCAGCGCCGTGGCAGTTGCGACCGCATCTTTTACTTTGCTTTGCACGTTCCCGACGCCAAGTCAGGTCGCAGCTGCGGAACAAGAAGCGCCGAGCGGAATCGTCGCTGCGCAGGTCCGCAAGCAGGGTTTTACTTGTGAAAATCTTGTCAGCGCAAAGCGTGATTCCGAGCCGTCAAAGCCCCATGAAGCCGTGTGGTTGTTGCAGTGTAAAAAAAGTATCGCGTGCGCATCGTGCCGAAGATGGCCGCAAAAGTTGAGCGGCTGGAGGACCGAGAGAAAACTGAAAGCCGTTAGCAATTGGTAGCCAGCGCGAGGCGCCGACACCGGCGGACAAGGCGTCGATAATGCTGGCGGAAAAGCACTCGCGTATGTCTATGGCTTAATTCCCAAGGAGCTGCCTGAGGCAGTGTCCCCTTGTCAGCACTTACGCAATCAGCTCAATCTGTCCACTGAGTGCTGACGGGGCATAGGCTGCTCATTCTCATATGTATTGCTCCTTACCACTAGCCATCACTTCGCCAACGATCTAATAAACCTGATGATTTTCTTCCTCTCTTCGGCATCTTTCACTGGTGGAAAGATCATATTTGTACTTGATGAGACGGAGGCGGGATCTGCTATGAACCTGTCGAGCGTAAGTTCATCCCATACAAGACCGCTTAGCCCCCCCGAGTAGCCACCATATCCTGCGACTCGGCCTGCTTGGGCCCCAAAAATCCCGTACATCGTCGGTCCTAGTCGATTGTCATTTGGCCTGATGGAATGGCACATGCGACAATGATTGTTAAACGCAATGCGTTCCTCATCCTCCTTAGCAGATGCAGCTCCAGTGGGGGTTATCAGGAGCAGCATAATTATGAAAGTTTTGAGCTGCGACATTACCGCCTAAACCTCCTGATACGCGGTGATCGACCTCAGCTATGCGATCATCAAGGCGCAATTACAAACCAGAGCGCAACCTAGGGCTGTTTCGACTTTCACCCCATGAAGACAACGGGTGAGTTGACAGATCGGCTCATGCAGAAGTCAATGCAATTTGGACGACAAATAGCGAGGATGATGGCCGTCCCCGTTGAGTGTCTTTGAGAGCTTAAAACGTTCAGAAAAACTGTTCTGTATTGACCGAGGCATTTTTCGGCAGTGCCTGGACGGTAAGAGACCGAGCGCCTGTTTGACACGTAAATTGAATGACTGCACCCTCATGCGAGCTGTGGCGTGTTGTGTCATCAGCCGGAAGCATTATCTCGAAGCGTGTTGCCACCAGGCTCGCGATGTCATCCCAGTTAATCGGCTCGGCATACGATAGGACGACTTTGCAATCTTGATTGACTTGTTGGTAGTAGCCGACAGCATACTTTGTGCCGAAATCAAAACTAAAGCCTTGGAGAGATCTAGCCTCTATCATCGGTGGGCGAAATGCAGCTTGAGCTATTAAGGGCATGCTCTCCGACTCAGGCTTGGCTTTGGAAACGTTGTTGAGGTTCATGCCTGCGATCGCACTAGCCGTTAAAGCTGCTAGGGTAATGCCAACAAAAAACGGCACTCTAATAGAAGAATAATGACGGAACATTTTTGTTCTCCTGTCATTGAACCATGGAACGCCGCTTCCAAAAGCCTCTCCAGGGGGACTTCATCGCTCAGCGCTTGTTTTTAAAGGCTATTATAAATTGACTAGATGCCATTAAGACTTAGGTGTGTCGGTGCGCCACCGCACAAAAAACGTAATATTTTTTGTGCGGTGGCGGACGCTCCAATTGCCGACTAAATTGAACTCAGGAGTTAGCATTTTGAAGCGCCAACAGGCGATCGAAGTCACTTTTGATCGCGCCGTAGCACTCGCAGGCTGTCGCCTCCACCCCCGCCCGGTCCAGCAGCTTGATCCGACGATTGCTAGTTTGGATGAGGCGCTCACCCTGGAGGTGTGACAGGGCACAGGTAATGCTCTCGCGACGCACCGCTAGCAATTGGGCTATGAAATGGTGAGACAGGTCTAACTCGTCTGTTGATGTCCGATCGAGGGTCATAAGCAGCCAGCGGCACAGCCGCTGCTCAACGCTGTGCAAGCTGTTGCAGACTGCTATTTGAGAGAGTTGGGAGATCATCGTTCGCGCGTAGCGCAGAACCGCGATCTGGAACGGGCCGCACTGCCTAAACGCTTCTAGGGCCGCCCTTGCTTCCATACGCAATGCCCGTCCATCGACATGCACAATGGCTTCGTTATACGTCTTTCTGTTCCCCAAGAACAATGAGATCCCGACCACACCCTCGTAGCCGACCATCCCAACCTCGGAAGAGTGGCCGCACTCTGCGAGATATATCCGTGATGCGACGGAGCTTATGGGGAAGTAGACATTTCTCAGACGCTCCTCCTTTTCAAAGAGGATCTGGCCACGCACTAGGCTGACCTCTTGTACGGAAGAGGAGTCGCATGCCAGCGCGTTCTTTGAAATAAACTCGAATAGATAATTGTCGCGTATAGGACTATTGGGCATGGCGTTCTCTGTGCCTAAGTCGTCTATTGACGCAGTAATTTTTTGTCGCAGCTGCTGGACCGGGAGGTTTCCATAATTTGGAAGTGTAATACCAATACGGTCGCCGCGATTATCAACCAAATAGGACTCTTTAGCAAACCACGTCTATGATCCCGTCCCCGTCCTCGAGGTTATGATGAACCGGAAAGTCTCTCGCACGCTATCTTCTAAATCTGTCCCGTGAGTGCCAACGGCGAACAACTTATGGCTCCGGACCGGGCCCCCGTCGGTTGTGAACGTTTACGTCGTCCAGCACTGGTATCTGCGCGCTCAAGGCGCGATTGTATTGGCATCTCCCGAGTCACCCCGGCTGTCATGCCAGTGGACGGTCAACACATCGCCGGCAGTTGCGTCATCGATAGCGATGATCGTCAATGGGCTGGTCCCACCACTTGCCCTGAAGAAGACCTCGACAATAGTCTTTCCATTCATCTCGAATGACATTTGCTCAATCCAGGAAGCGTTAGGAGACTGCGCTGAGCCAATTGCATAAGCGTGTTTGGTCATGACAAGCAGGCCCTGTCCGTCCTCTCGTCGTTTGGCTCTGATCTTCGTGATCTGGTTCATTGCTTTAGGTTCCATAATGGGTTGCAGGTCAATGCGCGTAAATCCCATAGCCGCCATTGGTGACCTTGATGGTCTTGGAAGTGGAACGCAGTCCGTCGACCGTTAGAACATGCGCTATCACGGGCGTGGTGTTCGCGACTTTCAAGTGGGTGGAGAAGAAGCACTGGGCTTTTTTAAGCCGAACGAAAGCTGCAAGCGGGTGTTCCGAATTGCGGATCATGATGGCGATCGCTCGGGGTGACTCGATGGCCGACCAGATTTTAATCTGCACACCCAACGCGGCATCTGTTACGAACGGCACTGAGAGATTTATCCGGTCGCAGGGTTGCGATCGTTCGGTGCCGAACAACGCGACCAAAGCCTCAGCCTCACTGCGAGCGTCAAAGGCAGCTTGGGGGATTGAATTGGCGGCAGCGTTCGTTTGGGTCACCAGCCTGTTTGATCCGATGAAAAATAGCAGAGTACCGACCCCGGAGCCCCCGAGAAAAAGCCTTCTGTCCATAACAAACCCTCACCATTGAGCCTCGAATTCTGTGGAGGCTAGCGAAGGCCTGAAAAAAAGTTATTATGGAAACCTGATTTCTTTATGGATTCTTTATTTCCTATTGAAGTCAAAGACTTGGTAGTTTCCTTCATGTCTTGTCTGCGCGTAGGTACTGACGATGAGGCAGGAGAACAAAGCAGACTTGGATACTGCAGCACAACCGTTCCGACTCGGCGACTGTGATGTAGATCCCAGCACTTGTCGAATTCGACACGGCGGCGAAACCGTGAAGCTGCAGCCTCAGGCTTTCGAAGTCCTGAACTACCTGATCGGCCGGTCAGGTCAGGTGGCTTCGCGAGAGGACATCGAAGAGGCTGTGTGGGCGGGCAAAACCGTAGGATACGATGCGCTCACGGGAACCATGTTTAAGCTGCGAAAGGCTCTGGGGGACAACACCAAGCAGCCGCGACTGATCGAAACCATCCCTAAGAAGGGATACCGTCTTCTGGTCAGCCCGCAGCCAAGAACGGAGCCGATGGCGCATCGGGAAGGTCCCGTCGATGAACTATCTGTCTCGCCATCGTTCCGTTACCGAAGATCATCTGCTTACATACTTATCGCCATCCTTGTCGCAGTACTCGCGGCGGCATTGGTATGGTTAGCAACGGCAGAGAACCAATTGCGAACTGGCGCACTGGATGCCAGTGAGCGGGCAATCGTGGTCTTGCCATTTGTGTCATTCAGCACTTCGAACAACCACGACCCTTGGGCTGAAGGTCTGACGGATGACCTGACAACGGCTCTGGCTCAGATCCCTGAACTTCTTGTGATCGCACGCGATTCAGCGTTCGTCTTCAGAGGCCAGAAGTTCGATCATCGGGACATCGGCTCTCGCCTCAAAGTACGGTATGCCTTGCGCGGCACTATTCGGAAGATCGAGCAGCGCCTTCGGATCAATGTCCAGCTGTTAGACACGAAAGATGGCAAGCATATCTGGGCTGACCAATACGATGGACCGAATAGCCGGATCTACGAGTTACAGGATGAGATCGTTCGCAAAATCGTCAGCTCCTTGGCCGACCGGATCGGAACTAATATCAACCAGGCTACGGTTCTTGCGCGAACCGACAGTCCAGCGGCATACGAAGCATTTCTGCTGGGGCGTCAACACTTCTACAAGTATTTGAACAAGAGCGAGAACCAGAAGGCTCGGGCTTTTTTCAACGTTGCGCTGAAGCATGATTGGAACTTTGCAACAGCGCACGCGATGCTTGCTTGGACATACGCATTCGACGCGATGAACGGCTGGAGCGACGATCGCTCGGCTTCCCTCAAGACTGCTCAGCAATTCGCTCAGCGCGCTATTGCGATAGACCCGAGGGTTCCGTTGTCATACTTCGTGACAGGCCTGGTCTTCCGTGAGCAGAAGGAGTACGTCAAGGCTCTCGTAGAAGCTGAAAAGGCAATTTCTTACGAGCCCAACTACGCGAATGCCCACGTCCTGCTGGCAACACTGCTCTACTATGCAGGACGTCCTGAAGAGAGCGTGGAGCGCCTCCAGAAAGCTATGCGGCTAAATCCGTATCACCCATTCAATTACACCTTTCATCTCGGACAAGCCTACTACACATTGCGGCGCTACGAGCTTGCCGTCGCGACGTTCCAGAAGGGGATCGCGAGCAATCCAGAATCGGAGCGACTTCATGTTTGGTTGGCAGCCTCGTTGGCACAGGCTGGACGGCTTGAGGATGCTGCGTGGGAAGTCGATCAGATACTGGTTCTGAACCCGGAGTTTAAGCTGTTAAACTTGACGGAGGCGTACCCCTACAAGGATCCTGCTGACCAAGAACACTTCTTTTCTGGGCTTCGCAAGGCGGGATTATCGTGACTTGCGTCAATAGCCCTGCGGGCGAAGGCGTTCCCATTTACACCAGTGGCGTGACGGAGCAACCACCGCACGGTCTCAATCACGGGTCCATTGCCAACGTTTGCCAGGGCACCTTGAACATTGGGAGACATGTCCAGAATTGGCCTGAAAGCGGACGTCTAGAACGTCTTGGGCCTTTTCTGTTTCGCAAGCGTCCGCCGCAGACGGGGTTACAAAGCCATGCGAACGAGGCGATGATGTCGGACTGGATTTGAGTGGGCTCGGAGCTGATGACATCACGATGGAGAACATCGCGTCGTCTTTGGAGTGAGACCTTCAAGAAGCGTGTTGTCGCCGAAGCGAGCGAGCCAGGCCTGACAGTCGCTCGTATTGCTCGGCGTTACGATCTCGATGCGCGGCGAGTATCGAACTGGATGAAGAGGCTAGGCATGGCTCGGAAGCGGCTTTCGCCCCAGATCAGTCGTTAGGGGCTGGGACAAGTACATAAACATGACTGGTGAGCAGCCCGTGTCAGCTTTACGCTTGAGAGCGATTATCACAGTGAGGACGGTGTCGAACTGATCATGCGAGAAGGCATTCTAAAAGCAGTGTTTGGAGCAGCGGCTGCCGTAGCACTCACTGTTACAGTAGCGCAGGCACCAAACGCTGTTGCCATTACGTCTATTGAGGCAATTCAACAAACAATCGCCGAACAGACCAATGCGTACCGGCAACGCGAGGGGCTGAAACCGCTAGTGCGGGACGAGCGTCTGCAGGAAGCGGCCAACGCGTATGCCCACTTCATGGCAAGGACCGGCCAATATGGACACAAGGTAGACGGGAAAACTCCAGCCCAGCGTGTCGGTCAAGCCGGATATGACCACTGCATCGTGCGGGAAAATATCGCTTTTGTTGAATTTACTGGTAATCCCACGGCCAAGGAAATTGCTGCTCGCCTGTTGTCGGGCTGGATCAGTTCAATAGGGCATCGCAAGAACCTCAAAGCCCGTTACGTCACCGGACTCGGGATCGGTGTCGCACGCTCTGATGTAAAAGATCTTCCTAGAGGGGCCTGGCGGTACTACGCGGTCCAAGTTTTCGCGAAGCCCATCGCCGATGCGTTCCGCTTTGCTGTACGCAATACGCGAGGCCAGCCCGTTGAATACACCGTCGACAGCAAGAGCTTCTCATTGCCGCCCAACACAACACACAAGCACCTTCAATGCAGCCCACCGCTAATCAAAACAAAAGTGCGTGGTGAACAACGTACCTACAAACCCAAATCAGGCCAGACGATCGACCTATAGTACTGAAGTGAAAACCGTCGCTCCGCTGGCGAGCACCTAAAGACGTTGGGGCTGTCCGAAGTAGTGAGCATCGCCTCCCTGCCGCGGGGCTAGGATGAACCAGTAAGTCTCTCTTAGGCAATCTGCTCAAGCGGTCCCGTGAGTGCCGGCGAGGAACGCAGCACCCATTGCGATCACTTGCCGCCGACAGTCGTTTACGTGACAAATCCATGCCGGCATCCGGCCCAACCTAAACATCACAAGCGGACATTGGCCGGCCAGCCAGGTACATGCGCCCTTGATGCGCATCAATGCGCTTCGTCTAGTTGCAGTTGCGGTGTGTTATGCGTTCTGTTGAAGGCTGGAAGTCATTGAGGAGGATGAGATTGTTTCAATTTTTTAAGACCACGTCCCTCGGCGGGATCCTGTTTCTTATCCCGGTTGTCATTTTAATTGCCGTCTTTACGAAGGCCCATCAAATGATAAGCAAGGTAACTACCCCAGTATTGGCTATCATGCCGGTGGAAAGGGTCGTCGGCATTGTGATCGTGGACCTGCTAGCGCTCGCTCTTTTGCTGCTGATCTGTTTTCTTGCCGGACTGGCAGCGAAAACGCCTCGTGCCGGCAAGTTGGTTGCCTCGCTGGAGTCCGATTTTTTGTCCCAGGTCCCCGGATACGAACTCGCAAAAACCAAACTGACTACCCAGTTACGTTTTGAAAAGGACGAGGCAACAACCGTCCTGGTACGCTTCGATGATCAGTGGCAGATCGGCTTTGAAGTCGAGCGCATTGCAGGCGAAAAAGTGGTTGTCCACCTGCCGGGGGCGCCAGACCCTTGGTCGGACGCCGTCACCATCGTGACCGATGATCGCATCTCGCGACTGGGTTCAAAGCAGTTGGCCACCTTGAGCGTTTTCAAACAGCTTGGGCAGGGTGCAAGCGCCCAAATGAAGGAGGTTGTCTAATGGCCGAGGTGATGGTGGCACCCGATCGCGAGACATTGGTTCTGGTGTTGGACTCTTATGCACCCAAGCATCTGCATGTGCAGGCGGCCGATCTCGATTGGTTCCTTGAGCGACTGCAATGCTATGGCTCTTTGTTCGCAGGCAAAGAAACCACCGTGGCGTTCGGCGACAAGTCGTCCGGTCCTAAACACGTGCTGCCCACATCCGGAGCGGCGCGCTATACGGGCCGTCTTAGCGTCCACAAATATATGATACTTGTTACCTGGCAGCGTTCGAGCCGGGACGGCGTCAAGCCTGTGGCGGAGGCGACCGCCCGAATCTCGAGACTTGACGGCATGGACGGGCACGCCCGGACGGAGGATATCCGCCTGGAGAAATGCTTTCCGGATGAGAGCTTTGATCTGGCGGTAGCCCGATGAGCTGCCGCTTCACAGTCGATGGTCGCATCGCGTGCGTCACGGGAGCCAGCAGCGGGCTCGGCCGGTTTCTGGCGGGTGTATTGGCCGAGGCAGGCGCCGCCGTGGTTGGGATCGCACGCCGAAAGTCAGAGCTTGAGTCCTGGGCGGACGACGTGCGTGCCGCCGGCGGGCGCGCCGCAATCGTGCTGGCGGACTTGTCGGACCCTAGTTCGCTTGATGAGGTGGCGGGCAAGGCCGAGAGGCGTTTCGGAGCCCCGGATATCCTGATCAACGCCGCGGGTATCAATCCCAGACGACATGCCGACGATCTGACCCCGGAGACCTGGCGGCAGACGTTGGACCTTAATTTATCGACGCCATTTTTTCTCTCCCAGAAACTGGTGCCGGCGATGGCTGATAAGGGCTGGGGCCGAATTATCAATATCGCTTCCCTACAGTCGCAACGGGCTTTCGCTAACGGTCTGGCTTATGGCGCGTCCAAGGGTGGCATCGCGCAGCTCACGCGCGCCATGGCTGAGGCTTGGTCCTCCAGGGGCATCATGTGTAACGCGCTGGCGCCTGGCTTCTTCCCAACTGAGCTGACCGGCCCGGTCTTTTCCGACACCAAGCTGTCCGAGCATTTTGCCGCGCAGACCTGCATCGGACGCAATGGACGGCTGGAGGATATCGCAGGTCCGGCCCTTTTCCTGGCTTCTCCGGCGTCCGACTACGTCACCGGCCAGGTGCTCACCGTCGATGGCGGCTTCACCGCCAAATGAGGCTTTGATGAAAGCACTCGTTTATACCGGCCCGAAGCGGGTCAAGTTTCAGGACGTTCCCGACCCGGTGCCGGAACCCGGGGAGGCGCTTGTGGAGGTTGAATACGTCGGAATTTGCGGCTCCGATATGCATGCCTTTCTCGGCCATGACGAGCGCCGGCCGGAGCCGCTCATTTTGGGCCACGAAGCTGCCGGAACAATTCTGAGCGGTCCGCGCAAGGGCGCACGCGTAGCGGTGAACCCGCTCGTTACGTGCGGCGTTTGCGAAGATTGCGTGGACGGACGAACGAATCTGTGCGCGGCGCGCCAGATTATATCGATGCCGCCACGCGAAGGCGCGTTCGCCAGTTTGCTACGCATGCCGGAGGAAAATCTTCTCGACATTCCGAAGAAGTTATCAGCAGACAGGGCGGCATTGACCGAGCCGATCGCCTGTGGCTGGCATGCCGTCAACCTTGCGGAGAAGGCTTTGCGCAGGCCTCTTGCTGCTTCCCGGGCCGTTGTGCTTGGCGGTGGCGCCATCGGCCTCGGCGCTGCGCTCGTTCTGGCGGGCCGCGGTACGGTCGACATTTCCATCGCGGAGACGAATGTGGAACGGCGCAAGACGTTGCGTGGCGCAGGCGCGTTCAAAGTCTACGATCCAGTCTCTGATGAAGGACCGGAGGCCGGGAGCGCGCAACTCGTGATCGATGCATTCGGCGGCCCTGCGACCCGAAAATCGGCTAGCGCCCT